>NZ_JAEQCB010000031.1:0-34449 GCF_020738785.1 Microcoleus sp. PH2017_05_CCC_O_A
AGGACTTGCAGCCGTAGGGCATACGGTCAAGATGCTTGCCGAGGGTAAATTCGTCGGAATCCCACTGAAGCAAGAATCCTCTCGCCTTTAGGCAGAGGTGTGTCAACTGTTAAATCCCCAGAACGGACTGAACTTTATATGAAACGCAAACCTAACTCCTACAACGACAGAGACAGATTCGGCGACCCATTCCGGGGAGATGAAGACTCCGGCTCATTTGGCGGATCGTCGCGACGACAACCTCAGTCTGGCAAACCCTCTTTCCTCAATTCCGCCACCCTAGGGATTTTAACAGCCGTTTTTATTCTGGGAATTGGGATCGGCATTGCCTTCAGTTCCACAGCTACAATTAGCCCACAAAACGTAGCATCCCGGGAATTTATCGATCGCAGCGCCCCGAACCCCGAACTTTGCGTACAGTTTGGAGCCAGCGCAATGGTGACAGATATGCGCCTCTTCGTCACCCTTAACCCCTTCAACGTCTACATCTCCCAGCCGAGTATGCGTCCCGGATGCGTCCTGCGAACCAATAACTGGGCAATTCTCGAACAAAGAAAACTGATCAACCAAGAGCAAGTGCGCGAGTGTAAAAATCGCATGAACACCTTTGGCTTCACCGGCGCCCTGGAAGGTCAACCTGACATTAACTGTATTTACCAAAACGACGGCGCTAAAAACCTGTTCCTCAACCAACCGGGTTCGATCGCTCCACCCAGTGAAGGTCAAAATTTCTAACTGTGAGGATCGGACGATCGAATAACATAGGTGCGATCGACTCCAAGCGAGTATTAGCGAAGCGGTTGACCAAAATCGATAATCCGCTCCCAGGAAGCAGCAGGACGGCGTACAGGGGCAGAACTTACCCCCTGCCGTCTGTTAACCGGAACCCTGACCAAAGGCACATTTATCGGTCGGATTTGGTCGTTTGGAGTTGACATCCCCGAAGAGTTTTGCTCGTAAGTTATAACCTCAGCCGAGGCAGGTTGGACAGACGCTTTGGCAGGAGTTGAGTTAGAATCGGCTGACTGCGGATTAGGTGGTACTGGGATTGCAGGCGGTGCTTGCGTTTCGAGAGTTGCTTGATAGGAAGCAGGCTCGATCGAGGGACGCAACACCCAGCGATTTTCTACCCCGACTCTTTGAAATTTAATTTGTTCACCGTTGAAAGCTACTCCGGGAGCCAAATTTACCAAAATTCTCGCGTTTCCTGATGGCAGTTGAATTATCGCCACGGAACGCACATTGCCTTGCGGGTATAGTTGAGTTGCATCAACGGCGATCGGAGTATTGGGCAAATCCACAGCAATTTGAGACGGGTTGAGTAGGGAATAGGTGGGAGTTTTGCCCTCTGGGAGAGTAATTTCTAGCTGATTTGTAGCTGGATCGAACCGCCAACTCGTGACTGTAGAAGCATTGGCTGGTTGCTGTGCGATTTGGAGTGTCGCAACTGTGGTGGTTGCTGCTATGCTCAGGGCGATCGACACAGAGCCTAAAAATGAGGGTACCAGACACTTAGGTGTTAGTTTGTGTAAGTCTGTCCAAAATTTCGGTGGTAATTTTTTGTATTGCATGGCTGTGTAAAAGTTGAGATTTTAACTAGCTTTGAGGATAATTTTTTTTGGTAGAGGTGTTGCGGGCGATTTGCGATCGGGATAGGTGCGATCGGCAGTACAACTAACCGCAAGGGTAGCTTAACGCTGAAATTTTAGCATTAATGGGTAATTGAAAAATTGGAAGTTATATCGTTTCCGGTTGGATCGGAATGATTTAACCGCAGAGAACGCAGAGAACACAGAGAAAGGGAAGAGAGAGATAAATACAGGACGATGTTAACGGATTTGATATTAACACTTTCTGCCTGATGCCGGATGCCAGCAGATACGCATTCATCCTTCTGTTCTTTTCCTGACCCTTCAACTAGGGTAAGGTACGCCACAAGCAGCCGAAGAAGGATTAGTCGTGCGCGTTTTATGAATAATTCAATAATATGAAAAATTTAACTAAATGGAAATTACTGCGATCGCGCTTGGTGCTTAACCACAAGTGGTGTCAAGTCAGGCAAGATGAAATAGAATTGCCAAGCGGACAAATTATCGACGACTTTTTTATTAATGTCCGACCCAATATCGCCCTAATATTTGCGGTAACAGAACAGCAAGAACTTGTATGTGTGCGTCAATACAGGCATGGCGTCGGCGAAATTTTACTCGAACTCCCGGCTGGGAGTTTCAATCCTGCCGAAGAAAGTGGCAAAGCTGCTGCCGCCCGAGAACTGGCTGAAGAAACCGGATATGTTGCTGAAGAAATTTTGGAACTAGCAGTTTTATACGACAATCCCGTAAAAGACACTAATTCTATTTACTTATACCTTGGTAAAAATGTCAAGCTTGCCAGCCAAATTAAATTGGATATTACAGAAGATATTGAAGTAGTTTTAGTACCCATTTCAGAAGTTTTGTTAAAAATAACCAATCGAGAAATTTGTGTAGCTGGAAGCATCGCAGCTATTTTTTTAGGATTAGATTTTTTAAACAAACATTAGTTGGGTTTGTAGTGAGGACTTTAGTCCTCTCTTGGATGCGGACTTGCCTTTCTCACTAAGATTGTTTTTGCAATACGCTTTGAATAAGAAATTTCAAGAGATCCCCTCGCATCCCCCGATCGAAGCATGGTAGTTTTATTATGGGGAGAGAGAGATAGGTACGTAGTTGGGCTTCAGCCCTCTTTAGACGTATAGATAAAGGAGGCTCAAGCCCAACTACGTACCTTTATTTATTAATGATAAAATTAATTACACTACGATCGCTCGCCAAGCTTGTAAATTAGTAATTTCTGGCCTTTGATTGTGCAATTAATTGTGTCCGGTTACTTAAAAAACGGTTTGTAGTATTGAAGCGTTGGTTTCTGGCGATCGATCCCTTAAAGCACCAACCGCCAGAAACCAAGCGGGGAAAGATATTGAGAGTTATTGAAGATGTCTGTTAGTCATTAGTCAGCAGTCATTAGTTGCGATCGTCATTTCCGAGAGAGTATCCTAGTAAGGTGCGCCGCTATGCCATAATTGTAAATAGCCAGAATTCTTGTAGCGACGCAGCCTACTTATTCCCTCTTGCATCTTCCTTCAATCACTGACATCGATTACAAAATCCGTTGCCGAACTTCCTGATTCCTGATTACCTCTTCCTTCGTCTTTTTGGCTTCTTGCATCTTCCTTCAATCACTGACATCGATTACAAAATCATTGCTAAACTTCCTGATTCCTTCTTTCCTCTTGCCTCTTCCTTCTTGCCTCTTCCTTCTTGCTTCGTCTTTCTTGCTTCTTGCTTCGTCTGATAGAATCCCGCCAACAGCCGAACAGGTTGCACCCGCTTATCGCTCAATATCCTCTAAATTCGTAGCACAAAATTATGAAAATAGCAAACTCAAACCCTTAAGCGAAAAGGAAGTTTCTCAGCGCTTGCAAAATTTGCCTAATTGGACTAGAGAAGGTAAAACTATTAAATATACCCACGAATTTAAAAATTTTGTCGAAGCTGTCAGTTTTGTAAATTGTCTGATTTCCCCCTCAGAAAAAGCTGGCCACCATCCCGATATTGCTATTGCTTACAACCGCGTCACGATAAGTCTCACAACTCACGATGCAGAGGCGCTGACACAACAAGACTTCGATCTAGCCGAGACAATCTCTAAATTAGTCAGCGACTGGATGCCCGGAAATGTTTGTTTAGTAGTGGAAGGTTCTGGATAATGATTTTACTGTACCAAATCGCCAACAATCAAGCAAAAAGTCAAGCAAAAAAGCTGTTTTTAATTTTATCATTTTGCTTATTCCTCGGGGAAACGGCTGCTTTCGGGCAATCGGTTATCCCCGCGAATGACGGCACCGGTACTACCATCGTCCCTCAAGGAAATCGAATCGATATTAGCGGTGGTAAACTATCGGGAGATGGGGTTAATCTTTTCCAGAGTTTCCAACGGTTTGGCTTGAACAAAAATCAAACAGCGAATTTTATTTCCAATCCTAACATCCAAAATATTTTAGGGCGAGTTGTTGGCGGAGAACCGTCTATAATTAATGGCTCGATCCAAGTTAGCGGTGGCAATTCCAATTTGTTTTTAATCAATCCAGCGGGTATTATTTTTGGCAGTAATTCTCAGTTAAATGTACCCGCATCCTTTACTGCTACCACTGCTAATAGCATGGGGTTTGGCAATAATTTTTTGAACGCGATCGGTTCTAACAACTATCTGAATTTAACAGGAAATCCCAGCAGTTTTGTATTTTCGGATGTGACACCTGCCAGCATTGTGAATCGCGGCAACTTGGCGGTAAAACCAGGGGAAAATATAACTTTACTCGGTGGCAGGGTTACAAATACAGGTCAAGTTACAGCACTGGGAGGTACAATTAACATCCTTTCAGTAACAAGCCCAAGTGTTGTCCGTATCAGCCAACCAGGATATTTGCTCAGTATAGAAGTCAGCAGCCAAGCATTGAATTCTCAAGGGGAAAATCCCAATACATCCAGCGAAAACTCATCTGCAACTCTTCCCGAATTGCTGACAGGTAAGGGTGAAAAAGTTAATAATGCTTCAGATGTTGCTGTTAATAGTGACGGTAGCGTTCAATTAACCAGATCTGCCTCGCAAACTCTCCCTCCTAATAATTTAAGACAAAATAACAGCGGGACAGCTCAAACATCTCCACAATCTAGTAATACCAACAATCCCAATCCGGCTGCTAATACTAATAATGGCGCCAGCGCTCCACAAACTACTAATACGAGCAATCCCAATCCGCCTGTTAATGACAATAAGGACGATATGCCTCCACAGCTTAATACAGCAAATCTCAATGTCACTCCTAATAATACTAATGTTGTGATGTCTCCACAACCTAATACGGCTAATTTAAATTTTCTTCCTAATAATATTCAGATTCCTCCCAATTTAGTCGCTCAAATTGTGAAACAGGGTAACAATCTGCAAAATGCTCTGGTACCCAATATCCAGCCAAATTTTCCTATAAACCAACAGCTTATTCCTAGAGGTTTTTCCGTGCCGACGATGAATAATATGGAGCTGTTGTCTGCGCGCCCGATTATTAACAATCTGCCGATAAATGGGAATATCGATCGCACTTCCATTTTTACCAGTAGCCAGCCAAATTTTATTATCAACCAACAGATTAATCCTAACAAAGCTCCAACACTGGCTCCCAACATTCAGGTAATTGATGCTCGCAATCTTCCCGGGAATCCCCCGATGTCCGCTGCGCCCAATATAACTCAAATGCGGGCCCGCCTCGGGCAGAATCTGCCCCCCGGCGTCCCGAATATTCCCAGTGGTGTAGCGAATCCTTCGGCAAATATGCAGGCAATTGCTAACATCAATTCCATGCTATCTTTAGATGAAAACCGAGCTGAGAAATATGCTGATTATTTTGGGAATGGCTTTACCAATCCCAATCTCGGCGCTGAAAATATCCGCGAAACTTTGCTCAAAGTTGCCTCGCAAACAGGCAAGAAATCGGCAATTATTTATATTAACTTATTTAGCGATCGAGTAGAATTATTACTGTTCTCTCCCGAAGGTTCGGCGATTAGAAAAACTGTACCGGAAGCCAATCGGGAGAGCATCATCAAACTAGCAACGGAATTCCGCGCAGAAATCTTGAATCCTGGGAATCTGAACACCACCAGCTACAAAGCATCCGCTCAAAAACTTTATAGTTTGCTGATTGCACCTTTAGAAACAGACTTGCAGGAACAAAATATCAATACGCTGTTATTTTCACTGGATACCGGTTTGCGGAGTCTCCCCTTATCTGCTCTTTATGACGGCAAACAATTCCTGGTAGAAAAATATTCTCTCAGTCTAATACCCGCTATTTCCCTTACCAGAAAGAATTGGTTGAAAGCCGGAACCCTTTGAGGGAGAAATGAAAATCAGACTATTCATTACTCCAATCCTCTTCCTTCTAGGTAGAGGTTGCTCTCAAACTGTCAACTGTCAACTGTCAACTGTCAACTGTTGAACGATACCCGCTATGTATCGCTACAAAATGCCTCTGTTTTAGCAATGGGAGCCGCTCAATTCGATCGGTTAGATCCCCTACCAGCAGTGCCAATAGAACTATCTACTATTGTAGATTTGTGGCAGGGGAAATCTTTCTTGAACGAACAATTTACCCTGAACAACCTGAAATTCCAACGCAGTAGAAATCCTTATCAAATAATTCATTTAGCAACTCACGGCGAGTTTAAACCGGGAGCAGCGAGCAACTCTTTTATTCAACTGTGGGATGGAAAACTGCAATTAGATCAACTCAGAAATTTGGGGTGGAACAATCCACCTGTGGAGTTATTGGTACTATCAGCTTGCCGCACAGCACTCGGAGATGAGACAACGGAAATGGGTTTTGCTGGCTTGGCATTTCAAGCAGGAGTTAAGTCGGCTTTAGCGAGTTTGTGGTATGTTTCTGATGAAGGTACGTTAGCATTGATGAGCGAGTTTTACCATCAATTAAAAACAGCTCCGATCAAAGCTGAAGCTCTCAGAGCAGCGCAAATTGCTATGATCCAAGGTCAAGTTCGGATCGAAAATGGAGTCTTGTGGGGCCCTTTTGTTGCAGCCAAACGGGGAGGGCAAAATAGCCAGCAAGCCATCCGAGAAATGGCAGGTAATGGCGATTCCCTACCCTACCCTTCGGGAACCCCTACGGGGAACGGGAACTCATTAGGGGAAGATAGCTTCGCTGCACAAAATCTCACTCATCCCTATTTTTGGTCTGCTTTTACAATGATTGGTAGTCCTTGGTAATCGATGTGAAATTAAATTAGATGGAGGATTGTGAAATCTTAAATCTCATATCAATTCCGTCAGCATCGGAATCATTCATCTCTCTATTCTCTGCCTCCGCGCCCTCTGCGTTCTCTGCGGTTAAATTATTCCGATACAACCGGAATTGATATGATATCAATTCCGGTTGCACCGGAATCATATAGAGGACACGGCAGTGCCGTGTCCCTACCGTGATTAATTGTAGGGACACGGCAGTGCCGTGTCCTGGCTTTGGGTAATAATTCCGATGCTACCGGATTTGATATCCAATCTCAAATCTCGAATTAAATATTGAGAAACCCGGTTTGTTCGCAAACCGGGTTTCTCAATATTAGGTCAAATTGGGCGCATTAAATGCGCGGTGCTGTTTACTGGGAAAAAGTCACAAAATCCAGAGCAGTAATAGCATTACTGGCTCCGAAAATATTAGCTACAACTTGCCCAGTGGAGGCTATTTGCAGGACACTTCCGTTCGCCGTCGAGTTAATTTGCAACTGAGCAAAACTCAAGCCGCCAGCTAAAGCAAACTTGTCGATTCCTACTTCAAAATTCAGGACAGTATCGATACCGCTGTTGCTATCTAACACAAAACGATCGCTCCCAGTACCTCCAATTAAAGTATCCTCCCCCGCACCGCCAAACAGCCAGTCATCCCCAGAACCGCCGTTGAGAATGTCGTTATCTGTCCCTCCGTAGAGAGTGTCGCTACCGTCATCACCATTGAGAGTATCTTGGCCTTCATTGCCATATAACAAGTCCTCGCCGTTGCCGCCACTCATGCACTCTTGCTGGCCATTAGCACCCACCGAGACATCCTGGTTATCGTCGCGATCGCCATACATGGTATCGTTGCCATCATCGCCACACATAATATCGCTGCCGCCATCGCCGTACATCAAGTCATCGCCGGCATCTCCGTGCATCAAATCGTCATCCTTGCCGCCGCGAAGAGTATCGTTGCCTTCTCCGCCGCCGAGAGAGTCGGAACTCTCACCGCCGTTGAGATAGTCGTTACCCTTGCCCCCAAACAGCAAATCGCGGCCGTTGGCGTCGCTGACTAATTCGTTTTGCAAGCCGCCGTAAAGCGAATCCTCTCCCTCGTCGCCGACAAGGGTGTCGGAACCGAGTTCGCCCCAAATCAGGTCATTGTCTTTGCCGCCGTAAACTAAATCATCGCCTTTGCCGGCAAAAATGCTGTCGTTACCGCTGCCGCCGCCGATGATGTCGCCGCTATCGTTGCCGAAAATTAAGTCGCCTTCATCAGTAGCAATTGTGGTGCCAACAGCAGTACCGTAGTCGCCGACGAGGGTATCAGAACCTTGATTGCCGTAGAGTGTGTCGGAAGCAATTTCGCCAAAAATGCGATCGCCCCCTTTGCCTCCATAGGCCAAATCCCGGCCGTTGCCACCGAGCAAAGTATCGTCGCCTTCTTGGCCGAATAGTATGTCATTGCCATTGCCTCCAAACAGCAAATCTTGCCCGTCTGGGTCGCTATCTAGGGAGTTGAGGACGCCACCGAACAGGGAATCGTTCCCGCTATCGCCGTAGAGGGTGTCAGGGCCCTTATCGCCGAAGATCGCGTCGTCCTCTTTGCCCCCGTAGGCGATGTCTGGGCTTTTGCCGGCGAAAATGATGTCGTTGCCTTGATTGCCAGCAATTGCGTCGCTTCCTTCGCCACCGAAAATCAGATCGGCTTCGTTACCAGTCAAGTCGATGTTGTTGCCGTTGTCGCCGACGATCGTATCATCACCGCGATCGCCCGACAATAAGTCCGCACCGCGATCGCCAAAAATGCGATCGTTTTGTTTCCCTCCAAACACCACATCATTTTCTTTGCCCGCGTAAACGATGTCATTGCCCTTATCGGCAGCGATGAAGTCTGCCCCTTGGTCTCCGAAGACAATATCAGCGCCGTCTTCACCTAAAACTATGTCGTTCCCAGCTTCGGCAAGAAACAGTTCGTTAGTGTCGTTCCCGCTTAAATAGTCGTCTTCGGGAGTGCCGAGGATCGTGTTTTGGATGTCGGTGAGTTCTACGGCGTTAGAGTCGAAGTTGAGTATTTGCCCTGCCTGCGGTTGGATAAATGTAATCGGAGGCAGCAGGGGTAAGGGCGTGCAATCGCAGCCCGTATCAGGTTCGGGTACTGGCCCGAAAATAGGCGGGGGTGTTGGTGTGGGTGTCGGTGTCGGTGGCTGCGGGATGTCTGGTGTGGGCGTGGGTACTGGTGTGGGCGTGGGTACCAGTATCGGCGTGGGTGTGGGCGTCGGTTGCCGAATTGGCGTGGGTGTGGGCGGTGTGGGTGTGGGCGGTGTGGGTGTGGGCGGGACGGGTGCGGCCAAAATTGAGATAGTTGCCGCAGTGGGACTGCCTAGGCTGCGGCTGTCTGTGACGCCGTAGGTAAAGGTAGTACCGGTGAAGTTGCCCGATGCCTGGAAGAACAATTGGTTAATCGAAGCAGGCGTCAGGATCTGACCGATCGTAATTGGAACTCCGCCGCTGGCTGGATCGCCTAAGAACAGACGACCTTGAGCTATTGGTGGCAGGGTTTTGATGTCGAAGGAGGCGATCGTATCGCCCGGATCGGGGTCTCGGCCTGCTAGTCCGGGCACGGTAATCGTGCTGCTGGGGGCCGCCGAGGTATTGGCATTCAATGGTACCGGCGGTTGGTTAAGTGCGATCGGCAGTGCGGAGACAGTAGCAACGGCCGGGCTGGTAGCGCCGAGGTTGTCGGTGGCACTGTAGGTGAAGTTTGCCCCTTTAAAATCGGTGCCCGCCTGGAAGAACAACTGAGTAATTTGAGCTGGTGTCAGGACTTGACCGGCTGTAACTCGTACTCCCCCGTTGGCCGGATCGCCCAAGAACAGCACACCTTCATTAGTTGGCGGCAGAGTCTCAATTTTGAAGGAAACCACAGTGCCGTCGTCTGATCCTCCGAGTCCGGGGATATTGATAGCGCTACCGGGCAGCAAGCTGACGCTGGCGTTGTTAGCAACCGGGGGTAGGTTAACCGGAGGCGGGAACAGGGAGGCAGTAGCGGGGGCCGGACTGGGCAACCCGGTGGTGTCTGTCGCGCTGTAGGTAAAGCTGGCCCCTCTGAACGCGCCTGTGGCCCGGAAGAATAGTTGGTTGATTTGCGTTGGGGTGAGGACTTGACCTGGTGTAATTGCCACTCCGCCGTTAGCCGGATCGCCCAAAAATAGGACGCCTTGGTCTGCCGGGGGCAGAGTGTCGATCTTGTAAGAAGCGATCGGGCTATCCGGGTCGTTTGCTATCAGCCCCGTGAGGTTGATGGTGGCGTTCGGCGCCACAGGAGAGTTGGTATTGACTGGTACCGGCGGTTCCTTGAACTGCGGCGGAATTAGGGCAACGGTAGCTGCGGGACTCCGATCTCCTCGATCGTCCGTGCTGCTGTAGGTAAAGTTTGCCCCTGTAAAAGTGCCTGTGGATCGGAAGAACAACTGCTTGATTTGAGCCGCCGTCAGGACTTGACCGGCTGTAACCGCTACTCCACCGTTAGCTGGGTCGCCCAAAAATAGGACGCCTTCATTTGTTGGAGGCAAAGTGTCGATCGTGAAGGAAACCACAGTGCCGTCTGTGTCTGTTCCTCCCAAGTTCGCGAGCCTGGCAGCGCTGTTACGCCCCAGAGTGACGTTATCGTTTTCTGCTGTAGGGGGGATGTTGCGGCGCGGTGTCGTGCTGACAGTGGTGGTCACCGTGGCATTAGGATCGGAACCGTCGTTGTTTCCCGGGGTGGGGTCAGAAGTGACTGAGCTGCTCCGAGCCGTGTTTTTGACGCTAGTCAGGGTAGCTGGGGCGACAAAGCCGATCGTCCGAGTGACTGTAAGGTTATTGGCGATCGCAATCGCAGGAAAGGTGACAATCCCTGTGGTTGGGTTGTAAACCCCGCCGTCGGATGCCGTGACTCCTGTCAAGCCGGGAATGATGCTGTCAGTAATTGTGACGCCTTCTGCGGGACTCGGGCCCTTGTTGGCTGTGCTAATTGTGTAGGTGACTGTGGTTCCAGCAGTGGCGATCGTCTGCCCGCTTTTGGTTGTTGCGACATCGGCAACAGCACCGAGGGTAGTGCTGACAGTGGCAGTAGGATCGGAACCGTCGTTGTTTCCCGGGGTGGGGTCAAGAGTCGTCGAGGTGCTTTTTGCGGTGTTTTTGACGCTAGTCAGGGTTGTTGGGGCGACAAAGCCGATCGTCCGATTGACTGTAATGCCATTGGCGATCGCAATAGCAGGAAAGCTGACAACCCCCGTAGCTGCGTTGTAGGTGCCGCCGTCCGATGCCGTGACTCCCGTCAAGCCGGGAATGATGCTGTCAGTAATCGTGACGCCTTCTGCCTGACTCGGGCCGTTGTTGGCCGTGCTAATTGTGTAGCTGACTGTGGTTCCAGGATTGGCGCTCGCGGGCCCACTTTTCCTAGTTACCACATCGGCCACAGCACCGATCGAAGTGCTGACAGTGGCATTCGGACTTGTGCCGTCGTTGTTGCCAGGGGCTGGGTCTGGAGTCGTCGAGGTGCTTTTTGCCGTGTTTTTGACGCTAGTCAGGGTTGTTGGGGCGATAAAGCCGATCGTCCGAGTGACTGATACGCCACTGGCGATCGAAATACCCGGGAAAGTGACAATCCCTGTAGCCGCGTTGTAGGTGCCGCCGTCGGATACCGTGATTCCCGTCAAGCCGGGAATGATGCTGTCAGTAATCGTGACGCCTTCTGCCGGACTCGGGCCGTTGTTGGCTGTGGCGATCGTGTAGCTGACTGTGGCACCGGGAATGGCGAGCGTCGAGCCGCTTTTGGTTGTTACCACATCAGCGCTGGGCGTGATGCTGGTGGCAACAGATGAGTTGGTGGGAGTGCCGTCTTGATTGGTGGTGCTGCCGTCGTTGTTGGTGCCGATCGGGTCGGGAGTCGTCGAGGAGCTCCGAGCCGTATTTCTGATTGAGGTCAGGGTACCTGGGGCGACAAAGCCGATCGTCCGATTGACTGATGCGCCACTGGCGAGTGCAATCCCAGGGAATGTAACAATCCCGGTAACTGGGTTGTACGTACCGCCGTCGGATGCCGTGACTCCCGTCAAGCCGGGAACGATGCTGTCAGTAATCGTGACGCCATCTGCCTGACTCGGGCCGATGTTGGCTGTGGCGATCGTGTAGCTGATTGTGCGACCGGCCGTAGTAGCTGTGGGTCCACTTTTGGTGGTAACAACATCGGCAATAGCTCCGAGCGTAGTGCTGACACTGGACTCAGGGTTTGTGCCGTTGTTGTTTCCTGGGGTGGGGTCGGGAGTCGCCGAGGAGCTTGTTGCCGTGTTTTTGATTGAGGGGAGGGCGACTGGGGGCACAAAGCCGATCGTCCGATTGACTGTAACGCCACTGGCGATCGCAACAGCAGGGAAGCTGACAATCCCCGTAACTGCGTTATAGGTGCCACCGTCCGATGCCGTGACTCCCGTCAAGCCCGGAATGATGCTGTCAGCGATCGTGACGGCTTCTGCTTGGCTCGGCCCGTTATTGACTGTCGTAATTCTGTAGCTGACAGGGGTTCCAGGCAGCGCACCCGTCGGCCCGCTCTTAATTGTTACCACATCAGCGCTGGGCGTAATAGTCGTGACAACAGTGGAATTCGTGGGAGTGCCGTCTTTATTGGTGGTACTGCCGTCGTTGGTGCGGGGAAAGGGGTCGGGTGTCTCCGAGCTGCTGCGAGCCGTGTTGCTGATAGAAGTAAGGGTCGGTGGAGCAACGAAACTGACGGTGCGGTTAACTGTTGTACTGATGGCTAGGGATGTCAGCACCGGGAAGGTGACAATCCCTGTAGCCGGATTGTAAGTGCCATTGTCCGATGCGCTGACTCCAGTCAAACCGGGAACAATGCTGTCAGTGATAGTCGCGTTGAGAGCCGGGTCTGGCCCCAGGTTGGCTGTGGTCAGGGTATAGGTAATCGTTGACCCGGCCACAGAAGTGACGGGGCCGCTTTTGGTAGTAACGAGATCGGCAACAGTAGGGGAAATAGTAGTCTGTTGTTGGCCTATGAACGTTGAACCGTCGTTGTTGCTGAGATCGGGGTCGAAAGTGCTGGCACTGCTGAATGCGGTGTTGGTTAAGCTGCTGCCAGGATTTAGACTTGGGGGTAAAGCAACTGACAAGGTGTAGGTGACGCTTTGATTGACACCGAGAACGGGAATTTTCGGCCAGGTGACGTTCCGCGTCGTGCTTGAGTAAAGGCCACCCCCA
The DNA here is from genome assembly GCF_020738785.1 of Microcoleus sp. PH2017_05_CCC_O_A. Taxonomy (NCBI): domain Bacteria; kingdom Bacillati; phylum Cyanobacteriota; class Cyanophyceae; order Oscillatoriales; family Microcoleaceae; genus Microcoleus; species Microcoleus sp. PH2017_05_CCC_O_A. The sequence continues at coordinate 13,084 of NZ_JAEQCB010000031.1, forward strand.
CTGATCTGGCGAATGGGATTGGCTCCGCCGACAGGAACGAGTTCCGGAGGCAATTCGTCTTGAACCAAAACTTGTTCAGCCGGCGATGTCCCCTTGTTAGTAGTAGTGATGGTGTAGGTAATACTGCCAGCACCTGTTTTGATGAACTGCGGGCCACTTTTGATGGTGGCCACATCAGCAGAGATGGTGGGAGTAGGATTGACAGTCTCGATTGCGAGGTTGCGAATTTCGTGGAAGTTGCTTGCAACTCCCGTCGAACTGGCAAAACCAAATTTGAAATTAGGCGGTATCGCTCCGTTTGCAGTTGCTAGATTGGGGATATCGATCAGAGTTTCACCCGCGCCGGTGAACAAGCCGTCGTTATTCAGGTCTAGGGCAATGGTGAGCCTGTTGGGCGTTGCTGAATTTGAGGGGGCTAGGGTAATTTGAATGCTTCTTTTCGCTGCATCTCGACTGGTAGTGACAGTATTGTCGAAGTCATAAGTACCCCCAGCATCTAAAAAGTCAATACTTTTGGGGATATTGTCGATACCTAAAGGGGCGATCGCGTTTGTTAAAAATCGATAACTATCTGCTTGACGACCCCTGAGAGTGATGGAATCAGGTCTGTAGCCTTCGAGAGTTGAACCAGGAATGGTACCATTTACTGCTCCACCAACACGTCCTTCCGTATCATTAGAAAAATTCCCAAACTCATCGAGTCCAATGCCCAAATAACCTCCCACCAATCCGGGTTGGCTGCCATTGGTGTTGTTGGCATACCCCAAAGAACCACCAAAGCCTCCTGCTGCTGTAGGGCTAGCTGACCCGTCAATCAGGAAGAAGCTAATGCCGTCCCCTGGCTGCGGGCTGATAAAACCGTTTGGGCCTTGGAGAGTAGTGCCGTTGTAAGCAAAGAAATCGAAGGTAATTTTCAGACCCTCTGTGGAGGGTATGGGGTTGTCGTAGAGAACAAAGGCTGGCAGTCCCACACCGTTGGTCGTCAATTGCAAAGCCCCAGAGGGTGGTACATCGCCACCCAAACCGGGAAGTATCCCAGATGAACTTCCTCCGGTGATACCGGGAATCCTTTGCCTGTTGGCTTCAAAGACTGAGCTGGGGTCGAATACCCTGCCGTCTTGTCCTCGGTAGAGCCAAGGCCCCCTGACTGTGGCGTTCCTAAATGTTTCGTTGACTAAGGTACCGAGGACTCCGCTGTATGCCTCCAGCACCTTTTGCTCAAGGGCAATCCTGGCCCTTATTTCTCCTGTCGCAAATTCTAATTCCCAATCGCCACCGAGCGCCGCACTCCCTACCAAGCCTGTGGAAGCTGCAATCTCTCTACCCGTAATTTCACTGAGTCGGCGCACGAAGGCCCGGCCGCTTTCCCCGGCTGCTCCCCGGCAAGCCAATAATAAGATATTTCCTCTCTCGCTGAGGGAGTTTCCCCACTGCTGCAACAAATGGCTGTAGGTTTCTAAGTTGTCGCTGCACAGTTCTACTGACCCCAGTTGTACTCTGGCTTCTTGGCCGTGAGCAACTATTTGAAGGCTGTCTAAATCGCTGTAATTAGCAAGAATTCTAGTAATTCGATCGACTCCATCCCGCATTGAGTCCAGTAAAAATACCTCTGTATCCGCTGTTGCTCCTCTTGCCAAGCTGTCGCTATTCTCTACTCTGGCATCGATGAACAGTATATTTTTTACATTCCGGGGGCCCACCGAATCGGGCGATCGCACCAATTCTCTCTCTAGGTGTTCAATTCCCGCGCCGCCACCAATTTTTTGGGACAGGAAACACCAGTCTGATTTTACTTGTTTTATTTGTCTTTCCTGAGGATAAGTTGCGGTAGTTCGGGAGTTTTTCCTGCCAATGCTTGTGGTGTCAACTGCTTTTTGTTGAGTCAGGAAAATTGGTTTGTTGCCAATGCTTTTCATTGTCTGATACCTTGCTGATTGTATACAATATACCCATTAAGAGGTAATAATTATCACCTCTTAACAAGGCTTAATTGAGACTGAGTTGCTCTGTTGTTTGACTTTTAGAAAGCAATAAGGTTCAGTTAGTGCTGTTTCTTCCCCGGAGATTCCTCCCATCCCCCGAATCGTTGCGGGGACGAAAGAGAATTTCTTGTATCCCCCTTTTTTTTAAATGGAGGTTAGGGCGATCGATCTTAACTCAACCGTATTCTGTTAAAAAGAGTAATATGCCGATTTTCATCAGCATAAATTTCTGCTATCTTGCTATTGGATAGCATTGGAAATACAGCCGATTTGATGTCGGCCGATTAGACTTCTGAAACACGTCATAACCCTGACAAACAGACGGTTTCGGAGCGAAATCACTTTTTTTACTTCATTAACCAGCAAAAGTGCTGTATCGCCTGCGCGAGGGCTGAGACAGGACAGTTTTAATGGTAATAATCTATCTATCGGGTGATATTTTGCCTTCGGCTTTCTGTGAGCGGGTGTATCTTTAACAAGGAGATATCTTACCTCCCGCAGCAGACAATAACAGCGAGCCTCAAAAAATTACTTGATGAGGTTTTCTGTCGATCGTCTAATACACTTTATGGGCAGAAAAAATTTACCATTTCTGAAAGCTAACACTTGGTTGGATGAACGAAATTAGGGTGGCAGTTTCCCATCTATGTCAGTCAATTTTAGATTTTAGATTTTAGATTTCCTGGCCAGATGAATCTGGGAGCTTGAACTTTAGTCTAAAGTCTAAAATTTTGGGCTGCTCGCGACTTGAGTCGGGGGCTTGTGTGCATTGTTTTTGGGCGGTGTAATTTAATTGAAATCGGCATACCCTGTATCGACGAGGCGGATTAAAAATTTATGACTTGCAGTCTAGTTAGTGACAACAATCCAGGTTTGAGACTGCGTTCATCTGCGATCGCCAAAAATAGAATATTGTTACCCACAAGCAACTTCTCAAAATTTCAACTTAGAGTCTTCGAGCGGATTTCTGTTTAAGGTAAATGCTGGAGACAATTGTTAGTGCTGAATTTTTCATGATGTTTTGGAGAAATCGATTTACAGATTTGCTGGTAAGCTACTTGCGATTTTCCTGGGTCTCCCCCAGTTACGCCCAAGAGAGTAGAAACCCGATTTATTCCTAGATTTTTTGCAGCCCAACCAAGATTTACAATCTAAATCTGGTTTCTGAGCGCAAGTCATCAACTAGAAAAACACCGATCGTCATCCGCTAGTTAGGGCCAATTTAACCCAGCAATACTGCTCGATTAGATTTTAATTACTTAGTTTGGGCGCGGCTAGTCCCCAAAAAGCTTCAACAACAACCCTTCCACGTAAGTACATATTAACTGATGGATTACTACCTCAGCAAATATTTGCATACAACAACCCCAATACAACCTATATCTTTTGGGCGCGAACGTCAAGAGTTCTGGCTTGATAGTACCGACAATCTTGACAGGGCCCAGAAGGATTCACAGCACAGCGAATGTAATTAGAGCGAGCGTTATACTCGCAAGTGATATCGCCGATCGGATAGCCGAGGCCTTGTACGTAAGTGCGATCGCCCATTGCTAGTTGAGCAGGCAGGGGTCTATTTGCTACCGCCCGCCTGGCCGCTGCAATTCTCTCGCTGACTTGCCTCTCGGCAGAGCGCATCACCCACAAAGACACCAGCGACGGAGCCAAACCTATGACAATAATCAGGAGAACTGTAAACACATTTTCAGAGCTTTTGTGAATAATCTTGTTTTTTATTTACATATTCCCGAACCTAAAATCATCGGGCAACAGACGGTTTTAAATCAGGAAAGTTCCCAGCCAAATCTCAAACTATGCCGCCCGTGCGTTAACCGTTTGCTGGTAAGGGTTGTTGTGGATAGGTTCGTAGTGAGGAATGCAAGTCCTTTCTAAATCAGAGGACTTGCATTCCTCGCTACGAACGGGAGAGGGGTTACACTTGGGAGCATCTCATGTTTGTAAAAAAAATTTTTTTATTTGAGTGCTGTCCCCGCTCGCGTATTGTATAATACGCGAGCGGGGACAGCACTATAAATGAAAAAATGCAAAACTGAGATACTCCCTTAAACTTTAGCAACCTGCGCCGCTAAATCCATCACCGCACTCGAAGCCTCCACCTTAGCAACATCAAGCAAAGTCTTCAAAACCGAATCGGGATTCAAACTAATCGAATCAATTCCCAACTCAACCAAGAAGCGAGCAAACTCAGGATAATCGCTGGGTGCTTGACCGCAAATGCCTATCTTGCGATCGTACTTCTTGGCGGCTTTAATGGCAATTTCCACCATCCGCTTCACAGCTTCATTGCGTTCGTCAAAGATGTGGGCGACTAAGGCAGAATCCCGGTCTAATCCTAATGTTAGCTGAGTTAAGTCGTTGGAGCCGATCGAGAATCCGTCAAAAACCTGGGCAAATTCGTCAGCAAATATGACATTGCTGGGCAATTCGCACATCACGTACACCTGCAAGCCATTTGCACCCTTGACTAAACCGTGTTTCGCCATCTCGGCCAACACTTTGCGCCCTTCCTCCGGCGTGCGACAAAACGGAATCATCGGAATTACATTTGTCAAGCCCATTTCGTCGCGCACTCGCTTTAATGCCTTGCATTCCAAAGCATAAGCTTCGCGGTAATTCGGGTCATAATAACGAGAAGCGCCGCGCCACCCGATCATCGGGTTTTCTTCCTTCGGTTCAAACTGCCGCCCTCCCAGCAGATTAGCATATTCGTTGCTCTTGAAATCGCTCATCCGCACGATGACTGGATTGGGATAAAATGCGGCGGCGATGGTGGCAATTCCGCAGGCTAATTTGTCGGTAAAGAAATCGGGTTTGTGTTTGTAAAGTGCTGTGAGTTTGGCAATTTGGCGCTTGACTGATGTGTCGGTCAATTCGTCAAAGTGAATCAGTGCCAAGGGATGCGCTTTGATGTGGTTGGCGATGATGAATTCTAGCCGCGCTAACCCTACGCCATCGCAAGGAATTGCTGACAAACCAAAAGCTTCTTCTGGGTTTCCGACATTCATTAAAATTTGAGTGCGGGTGCGGGGCAAATTGTCGATCGCAATTTCTTGAATTTCAAAAGGAACTAAACCGGAATAAACTTTGCCTTCCTCTCCTTCAGCACAAGAAACAGTAATTTCTTGATTGTTTTGCAAGACTTTAGTACCGTCGCCGGTGCCGACAATGGCGGGGATTCCCATTTCCCGGGCAATGATCGCAGCATGGCAAGTACGGCCGCCGGAATTGGTGACAATCGCGCTGGCTTTTTTCATGATCGGTTCCCAATCCGGGTCAGTTTTGTTGGTAACAAGAACTTCCCCTGCTTCAAAGTCAGCGATTTGGTGAACGTCTAAAATTACGCGGGCTTTACCTTGTCCGATAGCTTCACCAACGGCACGCCCTGTTGCCAAAACTGCGCTGGAACCTTGCAATTTGTAGTTGCGTAAAACTGTAGCAGATTTTTGTGATTGTACTGTTTCCGGCCGCGCTTGGACGATGAATAGTTCGCCTGTATTGCCGTCTTTTGCCCACTCGATGTCCATCGGCGTGTAGGTGCCGCGGACTTGAGAGTAGTGTTCTTCTATCTGTACGGCCCAACGTGCTAGTTGCAGAATTTCTTCATCGTTAAGGGCGTATTTGCCGCGTTCTGCTGGGGCTACCGAGAGGTTTTTGGTGTATTTGGAACCGCCGAGATCGTACACCATTTTGATGTCTTTGGTGCCGAGGCGTTTGTCGAGAATTGGGCGGAAATCTTGTTTTAATGTGGGTTTAAAAACTAGGTATTCGTCGGGATTTACTGCTCCTTGAACGATGTTTTCTCCTAATCCGTAGGCGGCGGTGATTAGGGCGGCATTTTTGAAACCGGTTTCGGTGTCGATGCTGAACATGACGCCGGAGGATGCTAAGTCCGATCGCACCATTTTCTGCACGCCGACGGATAAGGCGACTTCAAAGTGGTCGAAACCTCGTTGTTGGCGGTAAGAAATCGCTCTGTCGGTGAAGGTGGAGGCGAAGCATTTGTGGCAGCATTGGAGGACGCTGGTGCAACCGTGGACGTTGAGGTAGGTTTCTTGCTGTCCGGCGAAACTGGCGTCTGGTAAGTCTTCGGCGGTGGCGGACGAACGGACTGCTACGTCTGTACTGTCGCCGTAGCGATCGCACAGTCGATCGTAAGCATCTGCGATCGCCACTTGCAAGTCTCGCGGAAACGGTGTATCGAGAATTAACGCCCGCGCTTGCTTCCCTTTGATGCGGAGGTTCTGGAGATTTTCTACGTCTAAATCGGCAAAAATTTCGCGCAATTTTGCTTCTAAACCCGCCGACTCGATGAAGTACCGATAAGCGTATGCTGTAGTTGCAAATCCATAGGGGACGCTGACTCCTTTGGGGGTTAACTGTTGAATCATTTCCCCCAATGAAGCATTTTTACCCCCTACTAATGGGATGTCGGCTATCCCGACTTCATCAAACCACAATATTAAGGCTTTTTCTTTGGGAATTAAAACTTGTTTTTCTTGAATTGCTAATTTGTCTAGCATTGCTTTTTTCCTCTCACATTCAGACCAGTTCGGTCAAAGGACAGTAAACAAAGGAGTGTCAATTTTTAAATGTAGTTTTGTTGCCCAAAAGCTCAGATGTTTTTCGCGTCTGTATCCGGCCTAGTTTTTAATTGCCTCTATTTCTATCTTATAACTTTTTTGCTAAATGGCAAGACCCCTGGGGAAGATTTATTTAATTGCAAAAAGTAAAGAAATGGCAGCGGGGAGTTTAGGTAAGCTATCATAAAAAAAATTGTAAAAATGTCAATGTCAGACATAATTTCCACGGATTTATTGGCGCCGATCGCGCAGCGGTGCGGGGATACCGCTCAAATTGTGTTGACTGTTGACGGTGAAGCGATTCGATCGCGGCGATCGCCCACAAAACACAACACCGAGCAGTTTTGTTTCCTCCACCAACCCAGATTCTCAAAACCGTAAAAATTTTACCTCTGATTGGGTTGACCTACTTAGAGCAAAAACACAGTCGATGTAGAACATTGTAGTTTTTGGACGCAAGCAATTTTATTTTTTACCAGCGTTATTTTGGCATTCAATTATTTATATGCTATAATAATTAGCTCGACTGCCTTACGATAATTAACAAGGTATATGATATCAGTTTTGAGCCCAACCGCCAAGCGAAACGGCTTTAAAGTTCTCCTGGTCGAAGACAATCAAGCCGAAGCCGATCTAATCGAAGAATTGTTATTAGAAACAAATGTCAGCCGAGCCGAAACCCAAAGGCTGTCAGTAAGCTGTACAGACCGTCTCAGCAAAGCGCAGCAAATTTTGCTCGGCGAACATTTTGATGTGATTTTACTTGACCTTTCGCTGCCCGACAGCCAAGACATAAGTACAATTGTTAACATACAAGAATACAGCCTCAATACTCCGATCGTCGTACTGACGGCGCACAACGATGAAGAACTCGCCGTGCAGTCAATCCAAGCAGGAGCTCAGGATTATCTAGTCAAGCGAAAAATCGACAGCGAAGTGTTAATGCGATCGCTCCGCTACGCAGTTGAGCGGCAGCACAACCAAGAAGCTTTGCAAAAAAGTGAAGCAAAATATCGCTCCGTAGTCGAAAATTCCCTCGTCGGAATTGCGATTATTGCTCCTCCAGTTTCCCTCTCAGAACCCACACAATGCCAGTGGTTGGAAGTTAACGATGCTTTGTGCAATTTGCTGGGATACGAGCGCCAAGAACTTTTGCACGGAAATTGGGAACAGTGGGGCTATCCTGAAGACTGGCAGGCTAGTTTAGAGCAGTTAAATAAAATTTTTGCCGGGGAGAGCGAAGGCTATATTTTAGACAAAAGATGGCGCAAAAAAGATGGAAAAATAGTTTATACTCGGGTTTCCCTGCGCTGCATCCGGGGCCGCGACGGCTCGATCGACCGGATGATTAAAGTAATTTTGGACGTGAGCGACCGCTATCGCTACGAAGCCGAAGTAAAAGCATCAGAAGAGTTTTTAAATCACACGATTAATGCTACTCCTGACCCAATTTTTGTCAAAGACGAGCAACATAGGTGGGTTGTACTAAACGATGCTTTTTGCGAATTGATGGGAAAAGGGCGATCGGAACTTATAGGTACGTCGGGATACGAGTTTTTGGGCGCAGCACAAGCCAAAGTTTTTGAGCAACAAGACGAGCAAGTATTGCAAAGAAGTATTCCCAAACAAACGGAAGAGACTTTTACAGATAGCGCAGGTCAAGAACGCATTATATCTACCAAGAAAACAGTTTTTAATAAAGCTAACGGCACTAAAATGTTGGTCGGAATCATGCGAGATGTGACCGAATACAAGCGCCAGCAAATAGCATTGCAGGAAAGCGAAGATCGATTTCAAATAATCAGCGCTAACGTGCCGGGAATGATTTATCAATACAGGCTTTATGTGGATGGCAAAACATCTTTTACTTATGTTTCTTCTGGGAGTTGGCAGCTCTACAATTTAAGACCTGAAGAAATAGAAGAAAATGCCAGCTTGGCTTTTGCTACAGTTCACACCGATGACATCTCAGACTTGCATCGATCGATCGCAACTTCAGCGGCGAGTCAGGAATCTTGGCACCACCAGTGGCGGCAAGTTACGGGAGAACGAGTGAAATGGCTGCAAGGCGCGGCTAAGCCCTCCAAGCAGGCCAACGGCGATATAGTTTGGGATGGTTTGGTGATCGATGTCACCGAATTAAAACAAACACAACAAGAGCGCGATCGCTTCTTTAGCATTTCGCTAGATTTACTTTGCATTGCAGGTTTTGACGGCTATTTCAAACGCTTAAACCCTGCTTGGTCAAATGTATTAGGTTACAGCCGAGACGAACTTCTAGCCAAACCTTTTATAGAATTCGTGCATCCAGAAGACAGAGCAATAACTATAGCTGAATTAGAAAAACTTCAAAATTCTCACCCCGTTATTAATTTAGAAAACCGCTGTATTTGCCCAGATGGTACTTATAAATGGCTGTCGTGGACGGCATCACCTTTTGCTGAAGAAAGTTTAATTTATGCAGTTGCCAGAGATATTACATTGAGCAAGCAAGCTGAAGCTGAATTGCGTAAAAGTGAAGCCACTAATCGCGCTCTTTTAAACGCGATACCCGACATGATATTTCGCTGTCGCGCCGACGGCACTTTTGTAGACTTCAAACCCGCAAAAGATATCCAAACCCTGGTACCGGAAAACATATTTATTGGTCAAAAAGCACAAGACATCTTGCCTGCTGCTTTTGCTGAAAAAATATTGTCCGGCAATCAACAAGCGATCGAGACTGGCGAGATTCAAGTTGTAGAATATCAACTGCCAATTCAGGATGTACTGTGCGATTTTGAAGCGAGAATTGTCTTCTGCACCGATGACGAAATTATTGCGATCGTCCGGGATATCACCAGCCGCAAACGTTTTGAGTCAAAACTCCAGCGACAAGCAGCAGCAATGGCAGCCGCTTCCGAAGGCATAGGTATTGTCAATGCCAGCGGAGATGTGATTTATGCCAACGCAGCTAAACTCAAAATCTACGGTTACAATGCCCTCGAAGAAATATTGGGCAAAAGTTGGAAAATATTTTATGAAGGTGCAGAACTCGCAAGGTTTGAGCGGGAAATTATGCCGACTTTAGCGCACCAAGGTTATTGCAGCACAGAAGCAGTAGGCTGCCGCCGCGATGGCTCTCAATTCCCTCAAGAAGTCTCGCTGACAATTTTGCCGGAGGGCGAAATAATTTGCATTGTTCGCGATATTACTGCGAGAAAGAAAGCAGAAGCAGATTTGCAAGATAGCAAGCGGTTCGGCGATCGCATTGCTGAGGCAAGTCCTAATATTTTGTATGTTTACGACTTGATAGAACAAAAAAATATTTATGCGAATGCTTCTATCTCTCAGATTATTGGCTATACAGTAGATGAGATTCAGGCAATGGGGCCGTTGATGTTAACTTTAATGCACCCGGAAGATGCCATCAAAATGCCTGATTATTTACAGCAAGTCGCAACGGGTACAGAAGGAGAGATCTTTGAAATTGAGTACCGCATCCGGCACAAGGATGGTTCTTGGCGCTGGATTGTCAGCCGAGATACTGTATTTGCAAAAACAGCAGAGGGCCAGTTAAAACAAATTCTCGGCACGGGAACTGATATTACAGAAAGCAAGCAAGCAGAAGATGAAATTAAGCTGTTGCTGGCAGCAACTCAAGCCATTAGTAAGTCGGTAGATTTTCACAGCGCTCTCCCTGATATCCTCCGGTTGCTGTGCACTGCGATCGGCTGGAATTTTGCTGAAGCTTGGATACCCGTTGCTAATGGTACTGTTTTGGAACACAGCGAAACTTGGTATGCTAGCGATCGCGATTTAGATAGGTTTGGCCAGGAAAGTAAGAAAATTAGGTTCGCGCCGGGATTGGGAGTGCCGGGACGGATTTGGTCAACCAGAAAGGTAGAATGGATTGAAGATGTTTCTGTAGTCAATAATGCATTTTTTGCCCGATCGCAAATGGCGGCAGCAGCCGGATTGAAAGCTTGTTTCGGAGTGCCGATTCGCGCCAATTCAGAGGTGCTGGCAATTTTACTGTTCTGCAAGCGCGATCCATCAATTATGGAACCGCGTATAGTAGAATTGGTCAATGCGGTAGCGACTCAGTTGGGTTCTCACATTCAGCGCAAACAAGCCGAAGAAGAATTGCGTAAAAGTGAAGAACGCTGGCAGTTAGTTCTTAAAGGCAATCAAGACGGAATTTGGGACTTGAATCTTCAAACAGATGAAGCTTTTCGATCTGCCCGCTGGCAAGAAATTATCGGTTACGCAGACGGCGAAATCGACAGCAGCAACAGCGAATGGATCGATCGCATCCATCCAGACGATCGCGATCGAGTGCAAGCCACAATCCAAGATTATCTCGATCGCCAAACCCCCAATTACGCCGCCGAATACCGCTTGCAGTGCAAAGACGGCAGCTACAAGTGGGTGCTCGCCCGCGCTCAAGCAGTCTGGGACGAAGCCGGAAACCCCCTGCGGATGGTGGGTTCGATGACCGATATCAGCGATCGCAAAGCAGCAGAATTAGCTTTGCTGCGGGTCACTCAAGCTGTGGAAAGTACCAGCGACGCGATCGCGATCGCCGACTTGAAAGGGCGGTCTATTTACCACAATCAAGCCTTCATTCAGCGTTACGGCTACACAGTGGAAGAACTCAACGAGCTAGGCGATCGCGCCGCGCTTTACATCCGGCCTAAAAGTTACAAAAAAATCTATAAAAACATTCGCAAAGGTCGCTCTTGGTGCGGCGAAGTTGCCCTGCGAACCAAGAGTGATGAAGCTGTTACCGCTCTGGTGCGAGCCGATAGCATTAAAGACATAAATGACCATTCGGTCGGGTTAATTGCCGTGATTACAGATATCACAAGACGCAAAGAATCAGAAGCATTTTTGCGCCAGCAATTAAAGCGGGAACAGTTGGCAGTAGCCATGCTGGAACGCATTCGCTCTTCTCTTAATTTAGAACAAATTCTCACCAAAGCAGTCGAAGAAGTCCGCCAGTTTTTGCAAGTAGATAGAACTGTAATTTACCAATTCAATCCTGATTGGAGCGGGTTTGTCGCAGTCGAATCGGTTGGCGAAAATACCCGATCAATTATAGGAATGGAAATTTACGACCCCTGTTTTGGAGAAGCCTACGTTCCTCTTTACCTAGATGGCCGAATTAGAGCCACAGAAGATGTTTACAATGCCGGCATCGCCGACTGTTACTTGAGTTTGTTGACTCGCCTCCAGGTGAGAGCGAGTCTGGTAGTGCCGATTTTGCAAGGCGAAAACTTGTGGGGGCTGTTGATAGCCCACCACTGCACGGGCCCGCATTCCTGGCAAAAATTGGAGGCAGAGTGCCTGAAACAATTGGGCGTGCAGTTGGCGATCGCCATTCAGCAATCGACCCTATTTGAACAAGCACAAACCGAAATAGCCGATCGCAAACAAGCAGAAGCCGCCCTGCAATTAGCCAAAGAAGCCGCCGAATCTGCCAACCGCGCTAAAAGCGACTTTCTCGCCAACATGAGCCACGAATTGCGGACGCCTTTGAACGGGATTTTAGGATACATTCAACTGCTCAAACCGGATAAGAATTTAACTGCGGAGCAACAGGAAAGTCTCAACAACGTTCACCAGTGTGGCAACCACCTGCTAACCCTGATTAATGATGTTTTAGACCTCTCGAAAATCGAAGCTAGTAAAATGGAACTGTCACCGACAAATCTGCATTTTCCCAGCTTTGTTAAAAGTATTGTCGATCTGTTCCAGATGCGCTCGCATCAAAAAGGAATTGCGTTTAATTACGAGCAGGTGTCGGCGCTGCCAGACTACGTTTTTGTTGATGAAATCAGATTGCGCCAAGTTTTGATTAATTTGCTCAGCAATGCGGTTAAGTTTACGGTGAGCGGTGGCGTGACATTCAAAGTCGGTTACGCAGAAAATTATCCTCAAATCCACTGCACAAATTCGAGTTTGACAGCCGAAGTTTCTACTCAAACAATCAATTGGACTGCGAATTTAGACAATCCGAAAAAGTCGATCGCCCTGCGGGAAACCACAGAAGCGCCCGAAGCGATCGCCACAACTACTGGCGATCGGGCCCCAACCGCTAAAATTCGCTTTCAAATCGAAGATACCGGCATCGGCATCCGGCAGAATAAACTAGAAGAAATATTTTTGCCTTTTCATCAAGTAGGCGATCGTAACAATTTCGTCGAAGGTACCGGACTAGGACTTTCCATCAGCCAAAAATTAGTCAAAATAATGGGCAGCGACATTCACGTCCAAAGTACCCCCGGCAAAGGTAGCATATTTTGGTTGGATATAGACTTGCCCGCAGTCGCCGAATATTCTGAAACCCCCTCCACCCAAGAAAAACGCCGGCTTATCGGTTTTAGAGGCAGCCACCGGAAAGTCCTGATCGTAGACGATCACGAAGTAAATCGTGCCATGCTGCACAGACTGCTTTCTCGTTTGGGCTTTGAAATTGCAGAAGCGATAGACGGCGCAGACTGTTTGCACAAAGCACAGGAATTTCTACCGGATCTAATTTTAATGGACTTGCTGATGCCAGTAATGGACGGCTGGGAAGCCACCAGGCGGCTGCGACAGTTGCCGGAATTAAAAGATGCGGTTATCCTTGCTTTGTCCGCTAGCGTTTACGAGACTACCAGGCAAAAAAGCATACTTGCAGGTTGCGATAATTTTGTCACCAAACCGATTCAAACTAACGACCTTTTAGAATTATTGCGCCTGCATTTGAGACTAGAATGGATTTACGAAGAGGGATCGGAAACCAAAAAACGCAAAGCTCAAACTCCCAAAGCATTATCGGAGATTGCGATTGCTGACTCAACAATAGTGTCTCCTGGTTCAGAGTCAGTCTTTGTCTTGTTAAGATTGGCTGCTATGGGCGATATTGAAGCTATCCTGGAGGAAACTGCTAAACTAGAAAATTCTGACCCGACATTAGTCCCTTTTGTTCAGCACGTTCGCCAACTTGCTAAAGGATTTCAGCTCAGGCAAATTCGAGATTTTTTGAAGCAACATTTGCCCTAAAATTGAGGGTAGCCAACCGATAAATTAAAATCAGTTAAATCTCACGCCCCGATCGTGATTGTCAATAACGCAATACGCTTGGATTAAACCCGATCCCCCCTTAGCCAAGAGGGCAGGCACGGGGGCACCGCCCCTACAAAGGGGGGGACAGGATTCTTCTAAAAGTCCCCCGACTATCCGGGGGATTTAGGGGGATATCCGGAAAATAAACACTGTTAACTGAACAGTATTGCCCTATAAAGAGGCTATTGCAAACGTCGGCACCTACCGAGCAACCGGGTTTCTAGAGGCACCGAAAATCCCTTGAATCTCATGTAAAATTACAACCGACAACTCACAACTCAATCATTTTAATTTTTCCCTTAAATATGAACGATAAGAATTCCGAAAGAAGCATCATACTAATTGTCGATGACAACCAAACAAATCTTGACGTACTTTTCGAGTTGTTAAGAAATTACGGATTTAAAGTATTAGTGGCTCTAGACGGCGAAAGTGCGATCGAGCAAATTGAATACATCCATCCCGACTTGATTCTTTTGGATATCATGATGCCCGGAATTGACGGTTTTGAAACTTGCCTGCGTTTGAAAGCAGACCCGTCAACCCGAGACATTCCAATCATCTTCATGAGCGCCCTTTCCGAGACCCTTGATAAAGTAAAAGGCTTTCAGACAGGAGCAGTTGACTACATCACTAAGCCTTTCCAGCACGAAGAAGTGTTGAGCCGCATAGAAACTCACTTGACAATCCGCAACTTGCAACAAAAACTCGAAGAAAAAAACCTAGAACTAGCCCAGCTCAACCAAAATCTGGAAAGACTTGTCGAACAAAAAACCAAGCAATTAATCGACCAGGAAAAAACAGCCATCATCGGACGTTTGACCCAGGGAATGGTGCACAACCTCAAAAGCCCGCTACAAGTGATCCAGACTAGCGTCGATTTGATTGAAACAAAAGCCACAAAAATCCAAGAAGACTCTTTTTTCAATTATACCAAATACATCTTTCAAGCTGTCTCAAAAATTAATCAGATTATGGATACTCTGATGATGAAAAGCAGGAAAGAACAAAACCAAGATTTGCATCCTGTAAATATCAACGATTTAGTACAGCGAGAAATTCAACTATTGGAAGGAAATATGTTTTTCAAGAATAAGATTAGAAAAAAATACTTTTATGACGAAACAATAACCAATATTCCCTTAATTTATTCCTATATTTCTCAAGTATTTTATAACTTAATAAATAATGCAATGGATGCTATGTGGGAAAGAAAAATCAGGGAAATAACTATCGTGACTCGGCAAGACAACTCGAACATATACATGGATATTGCAGATACGGGATGCGGCATAGCACCTGAAGATTTGTCAAAACTTTTTGACCCTTTTTATACGTCGAAGCCGCCTAAAGGCGAAGAACAAATCGAAGGGGAACCAACAGGAACTGGTCTCGGACTTTATACTTGTATAGAACTTTTAAAACCTTTTAACGGCGAGATTGCTATTAGCAGCAATCTCGGTCAAGGCAGCGTGTTTACAGTCGTGCTGCCCAAACAGCCGAAAAATTGATCGACTCAAATCAGTAAAATCGCCTCCGGTAACAAAACCTGAATTAAGTTCGGAATCAGGTTCGTAGTGAGCACTTTAGTCCTTCTTTATCGGGTTCGTAGTCAGGACTTTAGTCCTTCTTTATCCCAAAGATAGGCATAAAGTCCTCACTACAAACGGGCGTTACTTGTCAGTAATTCAACCGAGACCATTTGATAGTATGTTCCGTAAATTCACTGTAACTGACCTAGCTTCGCAGTCAGGAATTTAGTCCTTCTCGATCCGCGATTTTTTGCCCGGTCTCTTGCTATTTCCTTGCCAAAGGTTGTAAATTAAAATAGAGTGGATTTGCACGATCGCTAAAACTACGATAAATTTGGGTCACTAGGTTTGGAGTGAGGCGGACAACTTGCAGCAAATAGCTCAATTATATAGTAACCGCCACATCGGGCGCGGACGTAAATAACCTCATCAATAAAGCCTAGACTTGTTTATGAATCAACGCTTTGATTCCCGTACTTAAATGTCAACTGTCAAGCGGTCAACTGTCAAGCCATACCAATAAATCTCGGGCGTCTGCAAGTACCCAGCCACCCTACAGCCTGCGGTTCAAGTTTCCCAAAAATGATGCCATTCCCTCAAAAGAATGCAACTCGCCGTACTCCCAACCATGAGAGTCATCCACCATTTCCAATTATTCAATTTTTTAAATTTTTAATATAAAATGATAGGAGCTAGGTAGCTGCATCCGCAGCAGTTTTTATTGGATAAATAAAAAGTAGCAAACTGATATCGCTCGAAAAAAAGAATGCAACTTTAGACAAGCGCGAAACCCGAGACTCATCAGTAATTCCCAAATCTAAAATCCCAAATCTAAAATCTAAAATGGTATGACCTCTGTTCTTGAATCAACTTTAACGCCTGCTTGCTTGAAAGTTCTTTTAGTAGAAGACTGTGCCCAAGATGCAGCACTAATTCAAGAACTGCTGTCTGACGATCGCGAACTGAGAGCATCAATTGAGACGACCAATGTAGTTCGCATCGGGGAAGCGATAGAAATTTTAAGCAGCGATGTTTTTGATGTAATTTTATTAGATTTAACCCTCCCTGATAGCCCGAAATTTAATAATTTTTTTCGCCTCCAAGATGGCGGAATCAATATTCCGATCGTCATTTTGATAGGGGCGGATGAAGAAGAATTGGCTGTCAATTTAATTGCCGCCGGCGCTCAAGATTATCTGATAAAAAAAGAATTAGACAGCCGACTGCTGGTGCGGACGATCGAGTGCGCGATCGCCCGCCATAAGCGACAAGCAGAATGGCAAAAAAGTCAAGGAAAATACCCCCAGGTTGTTGACAATATCAAAGAAGTAGTTTTTGAAACAAATATTGCGGGCAATTGGACTTTTCTCAATCCTGCTTGGACGAAAATAACCGGATTTACGGTTGATGAAAGTTTGGGAAATTCCTGTTTGAGTTACATTCATGCTGACGACCAACACCAATATTTAAATTCCTCTAAAAATTCGACTGAAAATCAAGAAATATCCTGTTGCTATCAAATGCGATATCTTACCAAAAATGGCGAATTTCGCTGGGTAGAAATTCAGGAATTTTTGATTTTTGGCAAAAACGGCGCGGCGCAGGGAACTACTGGAACTATTAACGATATTACGGATAAAATTTTAGCCAGAGAGGAAGCGGAAGCTAATAAAAAATTTTTGAATTATACGATCGATGCAGTTGCCGATCCAATTTTTGTCAAAGATGAACAGCACCGCTGGATACTGTTAAATGATGCTTTTTGTAAGCTGATAGGCAAGCAGCGCGAGCAACTGCTAGGTAAATCGGATTACGATTTTTTCCCCAAAGAAGAAGCTGATTTTTTTTGGGAGAAAGACGAAGAAGTGTTTAGAACCGGGGAAGAAAACGACAGCGAGGAAATATTTACGGATGGCAGCGGTGCTAAGCACATTCTGTCTACAAAAAAAACCGTATTTGAAAATACCGACGGCAGTAAAATACTTGTCGGAATAATTCGAGAGGTCACTGAGGATAAGCGGAAACAATTAGCCCTGCAAGAAACCCAAGCTAGACTCCAGCAAATAGCTGCCAATTTGCCGGGAGTAATTTATCAATTCCGCCTCTCAAGTGACGGCAGACAATGTTTTCCTTACATTTCTTCTGGCAGCCGCGATTTATATGAATTGGAACCTGAAGATATTCAGGAGAATTCCGAACTTATGTTCAGTTGCATTCATCCAGACGACCTCCCAAAAATTCAAGAATCTATTGTTTATTCGGCGGTAAATATGCAGCCATGGCAGCAGGAATGGCGCGCGATTATGCGGTCTGGAAAACTTAAATGGATGCGAGGTGTTTCGAGACCAGAACGAGTTAATTTTACGACGCTTATAGGGCCGGAAGGCGATATTGTTTGGGAAGGGATGATACTGGATATTACTGATTTAAAAGAGACGGAAGCGGCTTTGCGGGAGAGTGAAGCCAGATTTCGATCGCTAATTGAGAATATTCCGGGCGCTATCTGCCGCAACTTATACGATGCTGATTGGACGATGGTGTTTGTGAGTGACGAACTTGAGGCAATTAGCGGCTATGCTGCTGGGGATTTTATTCACAACAACCGCTTGAGTTTTGCTAGCATCATCCATAAGGCAGACAGGGAAATGCTCGATCGACAAATCAGAGCGGCGGTAGACTCGAAACAGCCGTATCATGTAGAATACCGGATTGTGCGCGCTGACAGGTCGGTGCGCTGGATGTCCCAAAGGGGTAGGGCGACTTACAATCCAGAAGGGTTGGTTTTGTGGCTTGACGGAGCGATTTTTGATATTACCGATCGCAAAAACGCCGAATATACCTTGTGTTTGGTAACTCAAGCTGTAGACAGCGCTAGCGATGCAATCGCGATCGCAGATTTAGACGGCTATTCAATTTATCACAATCAAGCATTTATTCAACGCTACGGCTATACAGTTGAGGAACTAAATAATGCCGGCGGCCCAGCAGTAATGTACGCCAAATCTCAAGAGTTAAGAAAATTATTTAAAGTCCTGCGGAAAGGTTTGTCATGGAGCAATGAAATTGCACTCAGGGCTAAAAACGGCGAAATTATCGAAACTCAATTGCGAGCTGACTGCATTAAAGATAGCGCCAGCAAACCAATAGGAATGATGGCAATCATTGCTGACCTTACAGACCTAAAACGCGCCGAATCGGCATTAAAATTCAGTCAAGAGCGATTGCAGTTAGCGGTTTCAGGCAGCTCTTTGGGGCTGTGGGATTGGAATATAGCTACTGGCGAAACTTATTTCGACTCGCAGTGGAAATCAATGCTCGGTTACGCAGACACTGAAATTGACAACAACTTCCAAGGTTGGGAAAATTTGCTGCATCCCGAAGACAGAATCAGAGCAAGAGAATCTTTAAATTTATATTTTGAAGGTGGCATCGAGATCTATGAATTTGAATTTAGGATCCTCAACAAAGCCGGAAATTGGCAGTGGATTTTGGGTATGGGCAAAGTAGTCGAGTACGACGAATGGGGTGCGCCATTGCGGATGACGGGTACTCACAAAGATATCAGCGCCCGCGTTGGGGCCGAAGCCGAAAAAACGCAGTTAATCGCATCTCTACAAGAACTTGCCGACCAATTGCAATATGCACAAGAAATTGCCCGCATGGGAACTTGGGAATTCGATATAGAGACCGGTATTGTTAATTGGTCTGCCGAAGTGTTTCGAGTTTACTGTAGAGAATTTAATTGGCAGCCGACAATGACAGAAATTTTAGAGCAAATTCATCCCGATGACAAGGAAAGCGTTACAGAAGCTTTGCAAAAGGCGGTGAATGAAGGGATAGCTTTCGACATCGACCACCGCATATGTTTTCTATCAGCAGAAATCCGGCACGTTAACTGTAAAGGACAAGCTGTTAAAAATGACTTGGGTAAGGTGGTGCGACTGTTTGGCACGGAAATCGATATTACCGATCGCAAAAAAGCAGAAATTGCTTTGCAAGAAAGCGAACAGCGATTTCGGGCTGTATTTGAACAAGCGGCGATCGGGATTGTTAAAGTGTCACCCGAAGGTAGTTTCTTGAATGCCAATCAAGGCTTTTGCAATATTATCGGATACTCAGAATTGGAACTGAAAGCACGAAATGTTTGGGAGATTTCTCACCCCGAAGATGTAGAAGCAGATGTCGAGTCTGCCCAAAGACTGTTAGCTGGGGAAATTTTGAATTATTCACTTGAGAAACGCTTTGTGCACAAAGACGGTTCATTTGTTTGGGCTAATGTGACTGTATCTTTAGTGCGGGACGGGTTTGGGGAACCAAGCTACGGAATTGCTGTGATTGAAGATATTAATCACCGCAAACTTGCCGAGTCTATCTTGCGCCAGCAATTAAAACAAGAACGCTTGGTGGTAGGGATGCTGGAACGCATTCGCTCTTCTCTAAATTTAGAAGAAATCTTGACAAAAGCTGTTGCTGAAATACGGCATTTTCTGCAAACAGACCGGACAATTATTTATCGGTTTAATCCCGATTGGAGCGGTTTTGTAGCAGTTGAGGCGGTGGCTGAAAATTGGCGGTCGCTTCAGGGAATAAATATTAACGATTCTTGCTTTAAAGACAGCTATGGTTCTGCTTACCAAAACGGTCGCACTGTAGCTGTGGATGATATTTACAAAGCCGGTCTTTCTGAGTGCTACATTAATTTATTAGCTCAATTTCAGGTGCGAGCTAATTTGGTAGTGCCGATTTTGCAAGGTGAGAAGTTGTGGGGCTTGTTGATTGCTCACGAGTGCGCTGGCTGCCGCCAATGGCTAAAAATTGAGGTGGAGTGTCTCAAACAAATTAGCGTGCAGTTAGCGATCGCGATCCAGCAATCGACGCTGTTTGAGCAAGCGCAAACTGAAATTGCCGATCGCAAACAAGCGGAGTCAGCTTTGCAGGAATCGGAAGCGCGCGAACGTTCAAAAGCGCGAGAGTTGGAAGCAGCTATTAACAAACTCAGAACCACTCAAGCTCAGCTCGTTCAAAATGAAAAAATGGTGAGTTTGGGTCAGTTAGTTGCTGGTGTCGCTCACGAAATTAATAACCCAGTTAGCTTTATTCACGGCAATCTCAGTCCGGCTCGCCGTTACAGTTTAGATTTGTTGGAATTGATTAAAGTTTATCAAGATTACTGTCCTAATCCTCCGGCTCAAGTGTTAGATAAACTCAATGAAATAGACTTGGATTATATTGCTGACGATTTCCCGAAATTGTTTACTTCTATGCAAGTAGGAACCGAGCGAATTGTCGAAATTGTCAAATCATTACGCAATTTTTCCCGGTTGGACGAGTCTGCTGGTAAGTCGGCGAACATTCACGAGGGAATTGACAGCACTTTGATGATTTTGCAAAATCGCTTGAAATCTCACAGCAGCCGTCCGGGGATTCAGATTGTTAAAGATTACCAGTTATTGCCGCAAGTTGAATGTTTTCCGGGCGAGTTGAATCAGGTATTTATGAATATTTTGATTAATGCGATCGATGCTTTGGAGGAACGGGACAAGGGGCGGACGATCGAGGAGTGCGATCGACATCCCAGTACGATCGCGATTCGGACTTATGAGGCTGCTGCGGGCTTCGTAGCGGTATCTATTGCGGACAACGGCGGGGGGATACCGGAGCTAGTGCGATCGAGGCTGTTTGACCCGTTTTTCACGACTAAGCCTGTGGGCAAGGGCACGGGTTTGGGACTGTCGATTTCTCACTCGATTGTAGTCGATCGCCACGGCGGCAGATTGACCTGTATTTCGACACTGGGAGAGGGATCGGAGTTTTTGATTGAAATTCCCGTGCGATCGAATTTAACTGGTACCAGTTCAACAGTTGACGGTTGACAGTTGTTATTTGTTATTTGTTATTTGTTATAGCGGTTCTCAGATAGATTAGGTACGTTGTTGGGATGCGAGCCCTCTTTGTTTAAGTGGTTATATAACAATACGGTTTACTTAACACTATTTATGCGCCGGAGATCCCCCTCGCATCCCCCTTAAAAAGCTATGCTTTATAAACATCTTTCTTAACAATAAATTTGACAAAAGTAACTACTTGTGTAGGAGCCATTGGGGATCTCGCTTCTGATTGAATGGCAATTATCCTGCAAAAAATGTTCATTGATGTCTGCCT
>NZ_JAEQCB010000278.1:0-6734 GCF_020738785.1 Microcoleus sp. PH2017_05_CCC_O_A
CAGAAAAGCCAATTGCCCGAATGGTAATTGGCTTTTCTGTTTGCTTGTTTGTAAAGGTGCTGTTGTAAGATAGTTAGTGGGGCGATCGCCAGTCAATAGAAATAACGTTCGTGCCTGCACAACACAGTTGCATTCAAAAAACGCATGATGCTACAATACGTACATGAATTTTGAGTGGGATGAAAACAAAGCAGCGAGAAATCTGTCAAAGCACGGAGTCTCATTTGAAGAGGCAAAAACTGTTTTTGACGATCCGCTATATGTCGATTTCTACGATCCAGACCATTCTGATGAGGAAGATCGATATATTATTGTAGGAGAATCGCGCCGAGGCCGTTTATTAATAGTGTCTTATACGGAAAGGGGCAAGACAATTCGTTTAATTAGCGCCAGAGAAGTAACTAGAAAAGAGCGAGAAGTTTATGAAGAAGGCTGAAACAGATATGGAAGACGAACTGCGATCGGAATACGATCTGAAGAGCTTGCGAGTGAGAAAAGTAGGTCATGCACGCAAGAGTTTTAGCGGGCTGACAGTTCATCTGGAACCTGATGTTGCAGAAATGTTTCCCGATTCTGAAGCAGTAAATGAAGCTCTACGGTTTTTGATGAGAGTTATGAAAGACAATAAGTATCCTCTCGGCAATATGAGAGGCAATGACTAGAATTTAGTGAAGCCGATCGCGATCGAACAAAATATGCGTTTTGCCATCCGCGAAGGCGATCGTACCGTCGGTGCGGGCGTCGTCTCCAAGATTCAGCGTATTGAAAAGTCAGTTAAATATTTAACGAGGTATAGATGGTTGCAGGAATATGTTTACTTCTTAAAATACTTGGAACGATGATTGCGATCGTCGCTTGGGTCGATGTTCGGCGGTTTCTTGCAGCTCATAGCGCGATCGAAACTCGCAGCGATTTTGAAGCCTTCAAATCATTGGCACGCAGAAATATGTATATGACTTTAGCATTATTAGTTTTTCTTGTGCCAGCATTCTTCATGGGGCTGTACCTTGTTGTAGTAAACCCTAGGATTGGCTTAGCTTTGGTTCTCACTTTAGATGTCCCTATGTTATTACTGTCAAAAGTTCTCAAGCCACTTGAGCCTAAGGCTAGAAACTTGCCTTGTACACCAGACCTCAGTAAGAGTTATGCGCGTATTTGTGAGGTGTGGATAAATAAGCCATTTCCTAATTTTTAACTATGTACATTGGTGACCAAGAGGTTCTGTTATGAAGATTATCGAGTAGACGGCTAATAATTATCATGATATTTCTTTTTCCTAGCGATTACTTCAATCCAAAACAAGTTGATGAGATGTACGCTGGCCAAGTTTCAGCGCTGAACAACGTAGGATTAAATACTGCTGTTATCTCCTTAGAATCTTTGGGGAGTAAATTGCCTAAAATTAATCCTCCCATTTCTCAAAACTCGTACGTAGTCTACAGAGGTTGGATGCTTTCACCCTTGGATTACGAGCTATTGGTGAATGCTGTAGATAGCACCGGATCTAGCGCCTTTACTTCCAAAGCTGAGTATTTATTAACGCACTATCTGCCAAATTGGTATCCTTTAATTGCTGATTTAACTCCAGCTACTAAGTTTTACACTGTTGATGATCATTTAGAAACTGAGTTAAAAATATTAGGCTGGGAAAGATTTTTTATCAAAGATTACGTTAAATCTCTCAAAACCTCAAGCGGTTCAATTCTCGAACAGCCTTCAGAAATTAGAACGGTCGTGACCCAGATGCAAAAGTTTCGAGGAACAATAGAAGGTGGCATCTGCGTGCGTCAAGTCGAGGATTTTGTTGTAGAATCCGAGCGGCGTTACTTCGTGGTAAGCGGTCAACCGTTTTCTGCTTCTTTGGACGAGGAAATACCCTATATTGTTAAGGAATGTGCTGTGAGAATTCCCAGCAAATTCTTTTGTGTGGATGTAGTCGATCGCCAAGATGGAGTCAAGCGAATTGTCGAGATTGGAGATGGGCAAGTATCAGACATCGTTGGATGGTCTGCCGAACGTTTTGCACAAATTTGGGGCGGTAATAGCTAACACGCTGTCTCCTCTTGATTTCAAAAACAAACTCGTTATTTCATAAGCTACTATAGAAGCAATAACTCACAGGTTACGAGTATGACTTCGACACCAAACACCCAAACAAAAATTATCCGAACAGAACGCGGACTGACTATCGCAGGTACGCGCATCACCTTAATAAGGTCGATCGCTCACGATCGCGAAATCGCCCCCGATCGCACTTTTTGCAGTTCCGGCAATTTGAAAGCCAAAACAATATCTGCTTGAGGAATTCCCGCCGCCATCAACTCGTAAGCAACTCCATCTTCCGTACCATCGTGTTCGATCCACAGCTTGTTGTCGATAATTTCAATGTGGATCAAATTTCCGTAGATGCGATGACCGTTTTGCCAGCCTGTTTCGACTAACAAATAGCGATCGCGCTTTTCATCTAATACTAATTTGACCTCAGCTAGGTCGTCATTACCGAGAAAATCGATATATTCTTGGAGAATTCTTTCAACGATGTCGCGATATTGAATGTTTAATGAATCCATTGCACGATTGCCTCCTCTGCTGGCTCGAAGGTAACTAAACGAATGATACCATCAGTAGCTTGCGGGTTCTTGGCTCTTGTCGATCGCCCTTACAGAAAACTCGCCAGCCGGCGATCGCCACAAATATTTACAAAAATAGTTGATATTTCAGATTAGTTGTGTTATAGTAGCCTAGATGCGGGAGTATAGCTCAGTTGGTTAGAGCAGGTGACTCTTAATCTCAAGGTCGAAGGTTCAAGTCCTTCTACTCCCATCCTCAAACAACATAGTACAATGCCATTACCCGCAAGCTGTAGTGTTCTCGTCAATCTTAAAAAATTGAAAAGAATATTTGAGTCAATGAGCTTGTAAAATAATTTTCATGAACATCCAGCAATTTGTTGACAATTCCCTCGGACAGTGGCGATCGCAGCGCAGCGCCCATCACTTGACTTTCCGACACTTTGAAGCGATCGAGTCAGTCATTGATATCGTTGCACTCTCACCCGATGATGCTGCCGTAATCGACCTCTGCAAATCCTACAACATCGACCCAGCCCAAGCAGTCAACCCCTTTCACATGGCATGGGAAGGCCAGTCAGATTGGGATGAAAACGCTGAAATGAAAGGCAGTTGTATCCTCGTACCAATCCCAGATCCCACAGTCCCCAATCGCGGTAAACTACTGCGAGACCAAGGATATGCCGAAACCATTCCCGCCGCCGCCGACTATCACATCACAGACGATGGCACCTTTGTCCTCCTCACAAGCTACGATAACGCCGCCGCCGAAGAAAAAATTTGGTTTGCCAATCCCAACCTGCGCTTTCGTGTTTCCCTGATCAAAACCAGTAAAGGAAGTGGAGTTGTCACCGCATCATTTTCTTCAGAAATTCGATCGCTCTCCGGCAAATAATACCAATTATCGAAAATCATGCAACACGACGCACCTTACCTAAAGAGTAGATGAAACAAGCAGAACAATTGTTTTGTAACCAGAGTTTTGATAAATGGTAGAGCGGTTCTCAACCAAGTGATGTACTCACCGCCAATTACCAATTACTAATCCGTACCTCACTTGATAATTGCTATATAACAAAGTAAAAAAACTTATGAATTCAGTTAAAACAAATAATGATTTAATCACTCTGGCTCAGTGGATGGCCGGGGATTTCAGCAACTACAAACAATCCTTTGAAAAACCACAACAATTTGCCCACATTCATATATTTATTGGCTTTTACTCCGAGCAGGTTTATGACCACGATCTGTGGACTCCCTACCGTCAAGGAGTCCACAAATTAATAGACCAAGGAGAACAAATTTATATTGAAAATTATAGTCTCAACGATCCAGTACAATACGCCGGAGCAGCACGGGAATTAAGCATTCTCAAAACAATTAAACCAGATTGCATTCAACGGCGCTACAATTGCTCTATGGTTTTCAAACGAGAAGGAGAAATGTTTCGTGGTAGTGTAGAACCAGGAAACCAGTGTCTCATCGAAAAAAAAGGTTGTTCAACCTACCTCATCAGCGACGTGGAAATTACCGAAACAACCTGGAGCAGTCTCGATCGCGGTATGGATGTAAATACTCACGAACAGATTTGGGGCTCAGAGAATGGCTCCTTATGGTTTGAAAAGCGTCAAAGTTTTGCCGGAGAGCTACCGCCTCTCTAATTTTCCCGCCGACGAATTTCCAGGCGAGCGCAGCACATACTACAGCCACACCTATTACCCTAAAAGACTCCTGTACCCCAAAAAACTCCTGTAGTACGTGAAACAGCAACCTCCCCTGGAATGTTACATTATGTAAAGTTTTCTAATATAACATCCAATTATGGTAAATTTTCACATAACACAATAGTGGAGATTTTTTAAATGGTTTTTGGACCTGCATCTCGACTTGGAGTCAGTTTATTTGAAGAAACACCCTGTTTAGAACTGATTCCAGGACGTTCACAAGAAGAAGTAGAAACCATTATTCGTGCCGTCTACCGGCAAGTTTTGGGTAATGCTTACGTCATGGAAAGCGAACGGGCAACAATTCCTGAATCGCAATTCAAAAGTGGTGCATTGAGTGTACGCGAATTTGTCCGCGCTCTGGCAAAATCCGACGCTTACCGTTCTCGCTTTTTCGATACTTGTCCTCGCTATCGGTTTCTTGAACTGAATTTCAAACATCTTCTCGGTCGAGCTCCGGATGGCCTAGAAGAAATGAGAACCCATAGCACTATCTTAGATACTCAAGGCTACGAGGCAGATATTGATTCTTACCTCGACAGCGATGAATACCAAAACGCCTACGGCGAAAATATCGTTCCCTACTACCGAGGCTACAAAACCCAACCAGGACAAAATATGGTTGGGTTTACTCATATGTTTGCTCTCTTGCGCGGCCCTTCCAGCAGCGATTTCAAAGGAAGTCTTTCTGGAAAATCCCCAGTTTTGAACAAATACGTGATTCAAGAAACCCCTGTAGCAGTCATTCCTCCTTCCGGCGGTTCAGTTGGGGATGGTTGGTCATTTCCCGATAGACAGCGCGGTGCTAAAAGTGTTTACAACGTTGCTTCTGGTGACGAAGGTAAGGTTTTCCGTATCGAAGTAACTGGCTATCGCACTTCTGCAAAGAATCGGGTTCAAAAAATTCGGCAGAGCAACCAAGTTTATGTAGTGCCGTTTTCCAGACTTTCCCAAGAATATCAACGCATCCACAAACAAGGCGGCGTAATTGCCAGCATCACTGCTGTCAACTAGAAACCGTTTAAACTTCTAGCTTCACGACTTGGGGAATTACCTCCCTGAGCGTGTTTTTCTTCAATCCTTAATTCCCTGTTTTGAAACGTTATTTAGTCTTAGGAGAAACTCAATGAGTGTGGTTTTAGATGCACCAGTAGAACTTTGGTCTACTAGCAGTTCCGATGATACACAGGCCGTAATTCGGGCAGTTTACAAGCAAGTGCTCGGCAATCCCCACGTGATGGAAAGCGAACGCCTGACTGTGGCAGAATCCCAGTTGTGCGATGGTGGGACGACAGTACGGGAATTTGTCCGCGCTGTGGCAAAATCCGACTTCTATCGCAGTCGGTATTTTGAATCATGCGCTCCCTACCGCTTTGTCGAGCTAAACTTTAAACATTTGTTAGGTCGCGCTCCCTTAGACCAAGCAGAACTTTCTGAGCATATTCGCACCTGTATCGAAAAAGGCTACGATGCAGAAATTGACTCGTACCTTGACAGTCAAGAATATGAGGACAAATTTGGCGAGAATACAGTCCCTTATTATCAAGGGGCAAAAAGTCAAGTCGGACAAAAGCAAGTTGGCTACAATCGCACTCTTTCCCTGTATCAAGGTTATGCAGGAGTTGACAGTGCTTTTACCGCTTCTCGCTTAGTTGACTTCGTAGCTGGTAATAGTGGTAACAAAATTACTTTACCAAGCACAGGCGGTCGCATTAGTGCTTCCAAAGATGCCACCGAAAAAATGTTCAAGATTGTTGTCAAAGGAGCTAAATTTGATAGCCCTCGCCGAGTGAGCAACACTGAATATCTTGTCTCTGGTGGGAAGATGACTCCGCAAATTCAGCGCATTCATCGCGCTGGCGGAAAAATTGTCAGCATCACCGAAGTTGCTTAAGCCATAGACTGATGACGCGAGCCTGAGTCGGGGATAACTAGAAACTTTCTTGGGTTCCCCTTTATGAGCTGAGCTAGATTCTTCTATCGTTTTTTTTGATTGAGGTTTCGTATCTTAATACTTTCTCTAGAGCGAGTTTCTTATTCGCTCTTTTTCTGTTTAAAAAAGCCAAAAACTTGATTTATAGAAGAAGGCCTTAATTATCTAGGGGAGAAGGAAAAAATATTTGGTCGAAGCACGTCCAGGACTGTTTCTCAAATCTAAATTCTAAAATGGTATTATAAAACTTTATTAAGTTTGTAAGCAGTAGTAAGCAATAGTAGTATCATATAGTCAAAATGGTAAACTGAGAGAATTATTGCGATTGTCAAAAAATGGAGAGTCTGAATGCAACTAGCAGAGAGGCACATCATTAAATCCACCGAGAATCGTTTTGTTAAAATTGATGAATTAGCCTTTAAATCCAAAAATTTGTACAACGCGGCTAACTACCTTATCCGTCAAAGTTTTGTCTATGGATGGGGTTATATCAATTACAACGAAATG
>NZ_JAEQCB010000279.1:0-4962 GCF_020738785.1 Microcoleus sp. PH2017_05_CCC_O_A
TCTTGAATTTGGGATATCCAGCTTTTTTTGAGAAAAATAAGGAGAAGGAATCACCAAGATTGTCGAAAGCATATTGAGTTATCTTCTGGCAAATTCCCGTCTCTTTAATCCATGTGAACTCAGGTTTTACATGATTGTTAAAGAATTTCTTGAGCAGGTATTTATTGGGCTTCAATCCATCTTGATCAAGGTGGCTCCAAGTAGCCAATCCCCAGTTATAAGTAAACCTCGCTATTCCAGCGTGTTTGCTCATGACTGTTGCCTGACTCTTGTTTAGCTTTAACTTTGTTTTGATGGATAAAAGCATTGTTCGACCTCAACACTGTATTTCTTTGTTCAATTTAGCGAGGCGATCGCATGGTACACCAGGATTTTGTCTATAAGTGTACCACTTTGTCTATTTAATCGCTAGCTAAGGACTAGCTCATTGATTATTTTCATGCAATTTGAGCTTTAGATTAATACTCTCACTAATCCGTAATTTCACTGAGTTCAAATCCTGGGTCGGTTTTTACTCCCTGCTTTTTTCCTGAGACTCCCCTATAATCAAAATAAGCCGAATGTAAAGTTTTACTACAAAATTTACCGATAATGACAACTTTAAGCTTAGAGCAAATTGCAGCCAAGTTAGAAAGCGAAAACTCAGCCGATCGCATGGTGGCTTTGGCTAACTTGCGAAACGTGTCGGCTGAAACGGCTGTACCTTTGATTAAAAAGGTGTTGAACGACGAAAGTTTGCAAGTGCGATCGATGGCTGTGTTTGCTCTGGGAGTCAAACCGACAGCAGAGTGCTATCCCATTCTAGTCAAATTGCTAGAAACTGACCCAGATTACGGGATTCGCGCTGACGCTGCTGGTGCTTTGGGCTATCTGGAAGATATCAGAGCTTTTGAGGCTTTGGTGCGCGCTTTTTACGAAGATACTGAATGGCTGGTGCGCTTTAGTGCGGCGGTTTCTCTGGGAAATCTCAAAGATCCGCGGGCTCGCGACGTGCTGCTGAAAGCTCTCGACTGCGAACAAGTGGTGATCCAGCAGGCGGCGATTTCGGCTTTGGGGGAAATTAAGGCAATTGACGCGATCGATCGCATCCTCAACTTTGCTCAGTCAGAAGATTGGCTGATCCGTCAGAGGCTGGCTGAAGCTTTGGGCAATTTGCCGAGTGTGAAGAGTGTTTCGGCTTTGAAATACTTAGAAAAAGATAAAAATTCTCAAGTAGCTGAGGCCGCAACATTTTCTCTCAATCGCTTAGAGAAAACAGAAGCCTAAAATTTTTTAGAGGCGGGTTCACCAAAAATCTGTAAAAGCAGTAGAATCAGATAAACCCGCCCAGCCCTCTTTGCGATGTTTTAAACAAGTTATTAGACTTGAATTGCCTAAATCTTTGATTGATAGAACAACCGCAGATGCTCTTGGGATAAACACAGATAAACGCAGAGGTTTTTCAAGGCCAGAGAGTGAATGAGGGCGAGAGGTTTTTTGATTGTGTTGGAAGAGGGAGTTAAATGCCGTACAGTCAATTTAGCCTCGAACAAATTAAGAGAAATTTTGGCATAACTTTTACTAGGAGGGTTGGCTTGTTTGCCGACATTCCCGAAATAGAACCCAGCATTTTTTTGCAAGAAACTTTGCAATTCAATCTACCTTTAGCACTAGAAATTAATTCCGATAAAGCTCGCTCCGAGCTAATTGTCGCGCCGATATTAGTTGAAATCAAAAAACGGCTGCCGGAACGGATGAGTTTATTTTCAGGTAGAGAGTTTACTGTAGACCCTGCTAGGGGTTTGAGCGGTTATTGCGATTTTCTAATTAGCAGATCGCCCGAACAGCTAGTCATCGAATCCCCAGTCATCGCTTTGGTTGAAGCAAAAAACGACAACATTCTATCCGGCTTAGGGGAGTGCATGGCAGAAACGATCGCAGCCCAAATATTTAACCAGCGTCAATCGATTTTAGATTTTAGATTTTAGATTTTAGATTTTAGATTAACCCCACGGATAAATTCGGGGGAAGAGAGGATTTTAGATTTTCGATTTGGGAGTGAAAATCTTGGTCAATAAAATAACATTCAGACAATTTATGGAGTTGTGACAACAGGAAGTATCTGGAAATTCTTTAAGCTAGAAGGAATTGCGATCGAGATTGATACAGACGAATATTTTATTAATAATGTTTCTAAAATCCTCGGTATCTTAATAAATTTTATCGACTGTTGAGTAAAATGAGAATGTATCATGTAAGTTGCGACGGCAAATCGCAAGTTAAAATAGTTGTTTAAATCCTTTAACCATCACTAGCCATGAATCAAGCACCGAATCCTTTTAACTCAAATCCCTCCGATCCGCTAGACCCCTTGGAGCAACAACCTGACGATCGAGGTGAAGAGTTGCCGAGACAGTACCACCCAGCTACTAAAAAAACTCTCCAAAAATTATTTCTGATTCTGATAGTTGTCGGGGTAGTGATTGGTGGGGTTCTATCTGTAGGTGTGATTTCGCTGATGCAAAAAGCCGGATTGACTGATGTGCCGGCGCGGGTACAGAATCCGAAGTAATATCTACTCGGAAGAATCTATCGATGCTAAATTCAGCAGTTTTCAGGGATGAAGCCTGACAAAATATGATGGTTTGTATGGATTTTTTTACAATAGACTTGAATTGTAAAAATACTGAGGACGGGCTAGAAGCCCATCCCACAAACTTTTTTTTCTTGTGGAATGGGCTTCTAGCCCGTCCTAAAATTTGATTGAAAGAACTTTTGCACTTCAGTTCTAATATAGCAACCACGCCCGACAGTGAGGACGTTCTTAATTGCTGAAACCGTTGCTTTTCTTGCTTCTTGCTTCTTGCTTCTTCCTTCGCCTATAATTGATGATTAAAAATTCGACAGCCAAGCCCGATCGCACTCCACAACCGCAGATTTCCGAAAAACTTGTTTCCGCAGGCTTTCACGCTCTTTCTGACCCCCTGCGGATTCAGATTCTGGAGTTGCTGCGGGAACAGGAGTTGTGCGTTTGCGACTTGTGCGATCGGCTTGGAGTCCCTCAGTCTAAACTCTCTTTTCACCTCAAAACCCTAAAAGAAGCCGGTTTAGTTCGCAGTCGCCAAGAAGGCCGCTGGATCTACTACAGCCTCAATCTAGCTCAGTTTCTCGCCCTGGAAGAGTACCTGTCGGACTATCGGCGCTTTAGCCAGATCCTGCCGGCGCGCCCTTGTTCCGATGCGGGTTGACATATCAATATTTTTTGATTAGTAATATCGTGTCCGGTAAAGTAACCGCTATTGGTTCGATCGTTCCGACGAAGAGTCCTGGCTTGATGCGGACTAAAGTCCGAAGGATCGAACCAATAGACTTGACACATCAACTTTTTTTGATATGATGATTTGGAACCAATGAGTTGAGAGCGATGGGTGCAGCAGCAAAGAAGTTAGCTTCGGGCGAAAATCGAGATTGCAGTCGAGAAGCGATCGCGGAATGCCTCGGCACGTTTATTCTAGTTTTTGCAGGCACCGGCGCGGTGATGGTGAACAAAATTAGCGGTGGTGCTGTCACTCATTTGGGCGTTAGTTTTGTATTTGGTGCAGTTGTAGCCGCGATGATTTATGCGATCGGGCATATCAGCGGCGCGCACTTTAACCCAGCCGTAACTTTAGGATTTTGGGCGAGCGGTTTTTTCCCAAAATACAAAGTTTTGCCTTACATTTTGGCGCAGTGTGCGGGGGCGATCGCAGCTTCCACACTGCTACTAATTAGCTTAGGAAAAGTGGGAAATCTCGGTGCAACTATCCCTCTTAACGGTAATTGGTTGCAGTCTTTAATTTTAGAAACAGTTCTGACTTTTATCCTGATGTTTGTGATTCTGGGTTCGGGGCTTGACAGGCGCGCTCATATCGGTTTTGCGGGGATAGCAATTGGCTTGACCGTAGGCTTGGAAGCTGCATTTATGGGGCCAATTACGGGAGCGAGCATGAATCCGGCGCGATCGCTCGGCCCGACCTTAATTGGTGGCATTTGGGAACACCACTGGGTTTACTGGGTTGCTCCAATTTGGGGCGCGCAATTAGCAGTCGCTGTTTACCGACAAATATCTAACGGATTTCGGGATTTTAATTGAAAGGATTATGGCAAATTTCACGCATAAACCGAGAATTCTGTTTTTATATGGCTCGTTAAGAGAGCGATCTTACAGCCGTTTGTTGGCGGAAGAATCGGCTCGAATTATTGAGGATTTCGGTGCAGAAGTTCGGTTCTTCAATCCTCGGGAATTGCCGATTTATGGCAGCGTTCCCGATACGCATCCGAAGGTTCAAGAGTTGCGGGAATTGAGCCTTTGGTCAGAGGGTCAAGTTTGGTCGAGTCCAGAAATGCACGGCAATATTACGGGCATTATCAAAAATCAAATTGACTGGATTCCTTTAAGTATTGGGGCTGTCAGACCGACTCAAGGTCGGACTTTGGCGGTGATGCAGGTTAGCGGCGGTTCTCAGTCTTTTAATGCTGTGAATACTTTGAGGATTTTGGGCCGCTGGATGCGGATGTTTACGATTCCTAATCAGTCTTCGGTGGCTAAGGCTTATCAGGAGTTTCATGATGATGGGACGATGAAGGATTCTCCTTTTCGCGATCGCGCGATCGATGTCATGGAGGAATTGTACAAGTTTACCTTGCTGTTGCGGGAGCACACCGACTATTTGACCGATCGCCACAGCGAACGCAAGGAACAAGCGGCCAAGGAGGCGATCGCAGTTGCAAATCGCGCCCTGGAAGTTAATTAAGGCGATTGAAATCGCGGAGAATCACCCGGCGATTGAAATCGCGGCTACACAGACAAAACCCGCCTTCGCGGGTTGAAGAATCACCCGGCGATTGAAAGAGACTGTTGGCGAATGTCTGAGGGGTGTCACCCCTCAGACATTGCCGTCCTGAATAGGCAGAATGATTGTGTAATCACGCACCATATTAAAT
>NZ_JAEQCB010000280.1:0-6955 GCF_020738785.1 Microcoleus sp. PH2017_05_CCC_O_A
GCCGAAAATGATTTCTGGGATTTTGATTGGGAATTGGAACATCTCCAAATTTCAGATAATGAATTAGTAATTTTATTGAATATTCTAGCATTTGTGACGACTTAGAATAACAAAGAGTTTTTCTTTTTAGCCGAGCCAAGTAATGTCTGAGTCTTGTATTTTCACCCTCAACTCTGGTCATATAGGTTTTGCTGATAATTTGATCTCCCTCCGGCACAAACATTGGGTAAACTTTCCAGCCATCTGTCACATAAAAATAGCAGTTCCATTTACTAACAATCTCCCATAGAGGTTCAAAAGTTTTGGCGCTATGGTCGCCCAAAACCCATCCTAAAATACCTGGCTTAAAATGGTCTACCGCTGTCCACAGCCAGGTTTTGTTTTTTTTTGAACCGACAAATGTTTGTAACTCATCTAATTCTCCAACGGCAGGAGTCGTTTCTGGAGCGTAACAATTTGGCAAGAGTTCTCCAGCTTGTTTTACCCAATTAATAATTGTAGTATGATGTACATTTTTGACTCTTTCAATGGCTCGAAAACCCATGCCATTAACATACATTTTGAGACATTCGCGTTTCACTTCTTCCGAGTATCCTCTTTGAGATTGATAATCATTTACAAATTGTCTTTTACATCTGACGCAAATATAATTCTGCTTGCCTTTTTTGTGACCATTTTTATTGATATGAGTAGACTGACATTCCGGGCATTGCATAATATTCCTTTTAAATGTGTGTGATTTGTGACGCTCCGACGACCATTTCATCATACCCTAGTTCAGCAACGCCCCCTGGTGGCGATGTACCGATGACTACAGGTGTTTGCACGGATGTCATAATTCGCGCATTTCGGCAAGTAAAAGTGGATCTGCAACAAGAGGTACATCAAGATATGCAGCAGAACTTTGTCGCATATCCAAAAGATTGGAATTTGACCAACACAGATCCGAATATCGACCATCGCCGAGTTCCTAATTTGATGGTATTTTTTGAACGAAAAGGTAAATCGTTACCTGTTACTCGAAATGCAGATAATTATCAACCGGGTGATGTAGTAACATGGAATCTAGGTGGAGGTGAGTCTCATATCGGGATAGTTAGCAACGTGCGATCGCCTTCGGGAAGATTTGCGATCGTTCACAATATCGGTGCAGGGACTAAATTGGAAGATGTCCTCTTCAATTGGAAGATTATCGGGCATTATCGATATTTTTGAGTAGCATCGAAAATCGATCGCACTTTACTCCCAAATATCTCCCTCAATCAATCTCCTCAAGCGGCAACTTTTTCTCGATTCTCAACTCTTCCCTAGTTTGTTCGATAATTTCCAGTAACTCAGGATTGGCGATGGATGAAACTAACTGCGAATCCGCAGCAGCCAAAGCAGCGCGCAGCTTGGGGGAAGTGAGTGTAGGATATTTCTCTAAAACTTGCTCTTCTGTCCATCCCGCCGCAAACAGCCCCAACAGGAATTCTACAGACAATCGAGTTTCTGGCGCTGGTGGTTGAATTGTTGAAGTTTTCGGGTTGGGATGAATGAGCTTTCGCCAGTCCATTGTTTTAGTTAAACGATTTGGGAAGACTTCGCCGATTATACTGCATTTGGGCACAGTATAAATACGGAGACTGTTAACTCACTCTGTAACTTGATACCGCAGCTCATTTCCCGATTTTGTAATTAAATTGTTATGGCGATCGCAGTGTGGCACTTTCTTATAGACTAGACTGGTAGGGTGTCGATCGGGCGATCGTCCTTTTTCGTTTTGTCAGTTTCAATAGCAAATCGCGTTAACGAAGCCCTAGAAGACGATCGCACTCCAATCTCCACCCACTGTGTAACCCACCGTGCAACTCACAGTACAACTACTTTAACTTCTTAAAACTATGGGAAAAAAGTCGAAAGCCAAAAAATCCCAGGTCAAAAAATCCACTTTACTGTCCCAGCGACTCCAAGAAGCCCTCGATCGAGGCTGTAAAGTTTGGATTAAAACAAATAATAGTAGTTTCGGCGGCATCCCGATTAATTTGTTCGGGGAGTTTGCAGAACTTTTGGTGATAGTTCCCCCTAACGAACACGGGGAAAATACCGATGCTTACGGACAAGTTACGTGGTTGATTCGACTTTCTGATATTATTGCACTCGCCTATCCTACTGAATACTGGTCTAAAGATAGATTAGAAAGTTTGCTGCCGCCGGATGCAGTTACCTCTGAAGTAGGAGATTAATTGGGTAAGGTGCGCTGCGGCGCACCCTACTGGTTTGTAGTGAGGACTTTAGTCCTTCTTTCTGCGGACTAAAGTCCTCACTAGAAACCATTTTTCTCGCGTAAATAAACGGACATAATATGGCTATTTTCTCAGCTATTTTACAAGAGAAAATATACACCACTCCGACAAAAATTCATCATTCAATTACTTGTTGCAAGCTGAAAGCTGAATTTTACAGTTGCCTCCTTCCAGTTCGCTGCAAGCAGCGAGAGCTTGAGCTTCTGCTGCTGCTTTATCATCGCCCCAGCCCGCACCTGCTCCTCCTTTGCCTACTGAGATCGCTCCACAATTATTGGTATTAGAGGTCAGCGCTTGGCAATCGTTAGCCCCACCACTTTGTTGATTGCAGGCGGCTACTGCTGCATCTAGTGCTTCTTTCTCTGTACCATGATCCCAACTAATACCGGTGGCGTCAGAAGTCGGAGAATAAGCAGTAGCTCCATGAGTGTTCTGAGCTTTAGCTACTTGGGCAGAGCCAACAATAGGAAGTGTCAGACTTGTCACTACTACTAACTTAAAACAGAGTTTTTGCAGCATATTTACTTGATATTTTTACAACGTTAACTTTGAATACTTGCTCAATATTATATTCGGAATTCCCTTGATGTCAAGATTGTTAGTAAATGTTTATATTCTCTTAGTTTATATGCAGATCGTGTAAAAACAAGTAAAATTACCAGAAAGAATTGGTTGAAAGCCTCTCCCCGATAGGGAGAAATTAAAATCAGACTATTCATTACTCCAATCCTCTTCCTTCTAGGTAAAGGTCGCTCTTAAACTGTCAACTGTCAACTGTCAACTGTCAACTGTCAACTGTTGAAGGAGGTCACTTCAATGGCAGATATCCGCAAGATTATCAGCCAACTCGCGGCCCAAGAAGGGGAACTGCTCGATACTCAATTCCTGGCTCCTTGCGTTCGAGGGGGAAGGGTGCGGACAAAGATAGGTGGGATGATTTATACTTTTCAATTGCAGCAGCGCAAGTTTGAAGGATGGGCTATTTTGGAGCCAATTAATGATAAAATTGCTGCTGTAGTTGAGGAACCTAGTTTGCCACAAGTCGCCGAGTATTTGCAACTGCTTGTACCGATTCGCTTGCAATTAGCTCGCGTGCTGCAAGGGCAAACTTGGCTGGCCTATCCTGTTAACGAGTCTGATGCTAAACAGCGCGTGGGTTTTGCTAAACCTGTAGCAGTACATTTAGTGAGTGAAAGCTCCCAGTTCGAGCAGATTGTGGCGCGGTGGGACGGTAATTGTTTGTGGTTTGAAGAGATTGATCGGCGCGCCGATCCGCTGCTGTGTGAGGAGTTGAAAGATGCTTTGAAAAAGTTGATTTTGCCTCAAGAAGTTCGCTTTAAAGGAATGACGCCGGAAATGCGAATTGTTTAGGGCGGCGGTGAGTTGCGGGATTTTAGCGATCGCGCTGATTATTGGTTGGTTGAATGGACTAGCGCTAGTGGAGAACATCATAGTTCGGCGATCGCCAAAAATGACTTAACAGTTATGAGTTCTGGTATTTGTCTCAGTGGCTTGGACAAAGATTTCGACTTGCAGTCATTAGTCGGAGTAGTCGAAAATCGATAAGCTTTACAGCATTTAATTTGTACGTCTGGGGCGGGCTAGAAGCCCACCCCACAAGACTTTGAGATTTTTTGCCCTAAAAAATTCAAGGCAGAATAGCTGAGCAATTCCCAATTCCCAATTCCCAATTCCTAACTGTCAACTGTCAACTATCAACTGTCAACTGTCATGAGTATATTTTTTCACGAACAACTTTACCGAAGTGCCGCAGTGATGTCGCTGATTAAAAATTTCCCGGTAACGGTGTGCGGCGCGGGGGCTTTGGGTGCGAATATTGTAGAGAGTCTGGCGCGATCGGGATTTTGCCAGTTAAGAGTCGTCGATCGCGATCGCATCGAAGAGCGCAACCTTTCCACTCAACCATATTATCGATCGGACATCGGCGCCTTCAAAGCCAAAATTCTCGCCAACCACCTCTATCGCGCTTTGTCAGTCAGCATTGACGCGCACTCAAAGGAATTGACACCCGCTAATGTCGATCGACTGCTTGCCAACAGCGCCCTGGCGATCGATACTTTTGATAACAGCATCGGGCGGCAAGCAGTCAAAGATTACTGTGCGAGTGCCTCCATTCCCTGCGTGCACGTCGGATTAGCCGCCGATTACTCCGAAATAATTTGGAACCAACACTATCGGGTTCCTTCCGCCGCCAATGATGACGTTTGCGATTACCCGCTGGCGAGAAACTTGGTAATGCTGACAGTTTCTGTAGCGTGCGAAGTAATTGTTACCTTTGCTGCAACCCAAGAGCAACAAAATTTAACTTGCACGATCAAAGATTTTGCAGTAAAGCCACTTATATTGTAGAATGTCGGTTGACTGTTGCCAGAAACCCGGTCAATCGAGATTGGACGCCTCCATCCCAGAAACCCGGTTTCTCACTCTCAAACAATTGTCAGTCGATTTTAGATTTTAGATTTTAGATTTTAGATTGACTCTCGGATTGAATCTGGGAGCTTCAACAAAATTCTAAAATTTTGAGATCGTCCACGACTTTAGTCGGTGGCTTTTACCCGTTTGTTGCGGGTCAAACTTGCAGAAAACGCTTGAGAAAATTAACAGGGAAAGTATGGTTGGATCGCAGACTTTTTATTATTTACTAGCAGTTCTCGGCATATTAGTTTTGACAGGCGCCAATGCAGCCACTTATTCAGGGGGCGCCGGCGACAAAGTTTGCCACACTAATGATTGCCACGAACCAGAAGTTAGATTCCATAAAAGGATTTTAAAACACGGATCGAGAGGCGAAGATGTGAGGAAACTGCAAAAATTGTTAAACGCCCGCGGTGTGTGTCCAGAACCGATCGCACTTGATGGCATCTTTGGTAGAACAACCCTAGATGCAGTGAAAATATTTCAGCGGGAAGCCAACCTTCCTGTAGACGGAATTGTGGGAGGAAAAACTTGGGACAGACTGTTTACCAGTTCGTAAATTTAAGTACCGGACAGCAAAAGTTCCTAAGTCAGTCGATTTTAGATTGTAGATTTTAGATTTTAGATTTACTCGATAACAGATGAATCTGGAAGCTTAAACTCTGTAATCTAATTTTTTTTCTCCACCCTCGATAGCGTCGGAAAGTAAGTACCTGTGTTGGCGCGGATTCATATTTGGTAATCATTAACCCCTGCAATTTGTAGTTGCACATCAAGTAGATTTTGTGCAACTACAGATACCTAAATTGCCATCAATAATCAATGGCTAACTAGATTAATAATGAATGAAGTTTTAGATTTTTGGTTTGGTCGATCGAACTCTCCAGAATTTGGTAAAGTTCAAAAGAAGTGGTTTGAGAAAGATGCCGATTTTGATACGGAAGTGCGATCGCTATTTCTAGCAGAATACGAACTAGCAGCATCCGGTAAACTCTACTCCTGGCAAGATTCCCCGGAAAACTGCCTAGCATTAATCATACTGCTCGATCAATTTCCGCGCAATATGTTTCGCGAAAATCCCCAAGCCTTCGCCACAGACAGCAAAGCCTTAGCCGCCGCCCAACACGCTGTTAACAATAACTTCGATCGCGAATTGTTGACTGTACAAAAGTGGTTTATCTACTTGCCTTTTGAACACAGCGAAAACTTAGAACACCAGGAAAAATCTGTGGAATTATTTCGCCAACTCAGCGGCGAACCTGACAGCAATTCCGTCATTGATTTTGCAGTGCGGCATTTTAAAATCATCGAGCGTTTTGGTGTGTTTCAAACACCAAGAACATATAGATAAGCTTTCAACTAAATGCCCGCCACTGGACTATGAACCGCAAGAAATGCTGGCTTTTAGATTTGTATTTGAGCCCAATGATGAACGAGCTATTAATAACTTTAAACCGGTGCTGATAATAACTCCGCAGCGCAACCTAAAACCAGAAACTGAAGCTACCAGGTGTCAAGGTTATGCGCTATCATTATTTGATACCAGGGAAAATGCCGAAAACCGTTATTTAAAACTAACAAAAAAAAGAAAAAAACTGCGCGATTCTCTGGGGACTCACATAGCAGCAGGAGCGATCGACAAGACAGATGGAGTTGTCTCCAAAATAGATGATAACGGTCACTTGAGCCTACATGAGTTTGCTAATGCTGATTTGGCAGCAAAATTTGTAATAACATCTTGTTTATTGTAAGGTAAAAAAAAGTGGAACAATTAATAGGATTTAAACTAAGTAAATTTCCTTTATCTCTTAGAAGCATAGTCAATTTAGAGTATTTCGACGGCCCCCTGCTATCGCTTTTTGAGAATGAATACGGCGATAGCTATCTTTATTCTTGGTGCGATGTAGATAATTTGTACAATCGCTGGTTGGTTTTCAGAGTTGCACAACCAACTCTCAAGCTTTACATAGAGGGACAAGTTTCATTTCACCAGTTAATTGTAAATCCTGTTGACGGATTTCTATATTCATTAGATATAGACAATGCTTTACAGGTGAAAAACACTTATTTAATCCTGCCTGAGAATTTACCGGAAATCTACTTGCCAGAAACAGATTCCTATTACGAACTGTCTGATTTAAATCGCGAAACAGCGGCAGAAGATAAGTTGTTAATTTTTCAAAAAGTTTCCGGTGAATCTCAACTTAGCAAGGTTTGAAGCTGATTAAACAGCC
>NZ_JAEQCB010000281.1:0-3012 GCF_020738785.1 Microcoleus sp. PH2017_05_CCC_O_A
TGGTAAGAAAGAGCCTAGCCTTCTCTAAAAAATTAGAAAATCATATTGCTGCAATTTGGCGGTTTGTGCATCATTACAATGCTAATTTACAACTCTAAATGCCTACTTTTTTTTGAATTCAGTTTTATTCTGTCGATCCTTTCCTTCAGGGGACTACCTATTTAGCACTTGACAGGCAACCTCGATCGAGAGATTTGCCTGAATCCTATTTTTGTCCCGTTACTCGTATTGCGTACTTGCTGTATTTGGCAGTTAAACTATTCAACCCACCATAAACTAATGAGAATCTATTGCATTTATTTCTTTAGCTTTTCTTTGTTATTGTCAAAACTTGCAAAAATTTATTGAAACTAAAATCCAAATTTTTGAATTATCTCAAATGTTTTTTAGAGCTTGACAATATCGACATCTTGTGTTTTAAGATACTAAATCTGGTCGAGAACTACGCTAAAAAGCTTGACAATCCTAGGAAAACTGGGGTTTATTGCTGGTGTGACCGAGAATGATACTTGCGCTCGATCCGTAACAATCTAGAAAATCTAAAAAGATTGTAAAAAAGATTTAGCTATGTGATATTAAGTATTATTGTCATTAAGGAAATCGACATAGCGCATTTTTTAAATTAGTTAATGAGAATTTAATGCGTTAAGTTATTGGCGTTTTGGCTGTAAAGCCGAAACCACTGGGAAGTTTACAAAAGTGGTGAGGATACAGACTTGAAGACTAGACTATTGCTCAGCTTCTTGGCTATGACAGGCACTGCATTGATATTAGGAGCAGGGCCAGCACTCTCAGAGACTGCCGAATTTAGGAACATCCGGCTTACTTCCCCTAACGATCGAGAGTTGGATGATGCCGATCGACTGTTGCCCCTAGAGGTTTCGGAAATTCAAAGCGCGATCGAACAGCAGCAAGCAATTGCTCCTAGGGAATCCGATCGCAAAACAGACAACGCTCAAAGTTTGGGAAATATCTCAGAAAACCCTGCACCTTTAAATTCTGCGGAGGCAATATCGGAAAGCGACAATACGCGCCACAGTGCGATCGCTCGCGAATCGAGTTTGCCACCGACAATCTCGGAAAAAGAAAATAATGGCAGCAGTGCGATCTCTCTCGAATCGACTGCTGTAAAAGATTCTGAAACCAACGGTTCGCAGATAGCAGTGGCAAGCGAACGCAATGCAGTCGATACCCAGGAGCGATCGGCTTTCGATGCCGCAGCAGTAAATGCAACGGGCGATCGCGATCAACCCCAACAACAGCAACAACAGCGACAGACAAACTCCGAACAGCCATTATTGCAAGTTAGGCGGCTCAGCGAGATCGATCGGCCCAAAACCAGTGCAGAATTTTTGACTCAAGAGCCTGCACCAGCAATACCAGTCCCCCAGCCGGAAGCCGTTCAAGTAACAGGCGTCAAGCTCAACCGCACCGCTACAGGCGTGGAAATCCTCTTGGAAACCCCCACGGGGCGGCAGTTGCCATTTTCCCAGGCGGGCGATCGGAGCGATCGCAACACTTTAATAATTGATATCAGCGGTGCCCGACTAGCTTTGCCGCAGGGCGAAACATTTCGCGCCGAAAACCCAGCCACCGGAATTACGTCAGTCACCGCCAGCCAACTCGACACCAATACTATCCGAGTGCGCGTCACTGGGGAAGCCCAACTACCCAGTGCCAGCGTCACTGCCGGTGCTAGCGGTTTAGTTGTCAGCGTCACCCCGCAATCAGAAATTAATATCATCGTAACTGCCCAAAAAACCGAAGAAAGCATTCAAAATGTACCCACAAGCATTACAGCCATCACTGGGCGGCAAGTCCAAGACTCCGGCATAACTTCATCCCAAGACATTCCCAGATTAGCTCCCAATTTCTCTATTTTAGAAAGCGGAAATCGCGCCCGAAGCTCATTTAACATTCGTGGTTTAGGCAACATTCCCAGTGTCAATACCAGTGGCGGTTCTTCGATCGGATTTTACATTGATGATGTTCCCTATTCCGACTGGTTCAGCTTTCAGTCAAGCCTCACCGATATCGAACGCATTGAAGTGCTACGCGGCCCGCAAGGAACGCTTTACGGCCAAAACACTCAGGGAGGAGTAATTAACATTGTTACTAGAGCCCCGACAAATGTTTGGCAATTCAGGGGTTCTACTACCTACGGTTCTCCCGGATTGCGCGAAAATCAACTGACTATTAAAGGTCCAGTTGATGAAAATATATCTATCAGTTTGTCTGGTTTGTATTCAGAAAGAGACGGCTTTGTTCGCAATACGCTGCTGGACGAACTGATGGACCAAAGGCAAAGTTTAGCTTTGCGGGGTCAACTACGCTGGCTTTCTACCGAAAAAGATTGGGATGTCAGGCTAGGCCTTAACTACGAAGAAAATAACGACGGTGGTTTCACTCTTGTTCCATTCGACAATGCAAATCGTAGGGAAGTTGCACAAGATTTTTTGGGTAAAATTCACTCTGCTGGCAACGATCAATCTTTGAGAGTTTTGTACAATGGATCGGGAATTCGGTTTACTTCGATCACCTCAAGGCGAGAGTTTAGAAACAGCCCAGGTTCTGGCGACGGCGATTTTAGTCCTTTAGCCATAGTCAACGCCAATGTCGATCTAAACACGCTCAAGTGGAGCCAAGAATTTCGATTGCAATCGCCAGACGATGCGCAGACATTACAATGGTTAGTTGGCGCTTATTATGAATATAAAAAGACTGGATCGGACACCACTGTTAACTTTGGTCCTGATGCAGTAGCTTTCGGTTTTCCTCCAGCTACAAGTATAACACCAGCAGATTTTACCGATACGACATATGCCATTTTTTCTCAAGTAACATATCGACCCATCCAGCAGTTAAGTTTAACCGGAGGGCTGCGGTTTGAAACTCGAAATTACAGCATGGAACGCAGGGCTATTTCGTTCTAGACAGTAGACAGGGTTTAGGTTTAGAGTTTAGAAGTCGGATTCACCCTAACTTATGATTTATGAGTTCCCTAGCAATTGT
>NZ_JAEQCB010000282.1:0-3002 GCF_020738785.1 Microcoleus sp. PH2017_05_CCC_O_A
CCCAAAATCCCTTTCTTGCCGTAAAAGAGCTGATGGATGGGTGAAAAAATCAACAATTCTACTCCTTGGGACACAGGGAGTCTGCCGGAAAAGATAAGTAATTATCTTGCTAGTTAGGACCACCTTCGGGTGAGTGAAACCTACGGAGGGAGGATAAGACCAGCTTAGAGATTGCTCGCGTCGAGGCTCTCCCGTTGAAAGAGGAAGCCCGCACTCTATTTGTTTACAATAATGAGTGTCGGGTATGTCACGTATCTATGATAACATTCAAATATCTACTGTTGGGACTGACTTACTTAGGTTTCGGCTGGGGATATTTGCCCTGGCTGCGGATGAACCGGGCGGCGATCGCAATTGTTGGGTCAGATGAGTGCCGTAGCTTTGGGGAGTAGGAGACCTCAAAACTGCTTGGCAGGCGATCGACACCTATCTGTAAACGATATCGCGCGAGGGATTCCCGCGCCCGTTAGCTAAAAGGCGATCGGCAATAGACAAGATTGCACTCATTTGCAAATTATCTTGAAAAATCATCTGCGTTTACCTGTGTTTATCTGCTTGACATCTGCGGTTCCTGTATAATTGAATGATTGATGCAAGAGGTCTAATATCTTAGGTTTTGAGATTATTCCTTCTTCCCTTCCCTCTCTTCCTTCGCGACAAGAGCGCTATCGTGGTTCGTTACAACAGCAAAACTAGCAATTTTCCAAGGTTCTATCTTAAAACTTTCCGATAGAGGCAACCTTTCAGACAAAATTGCAGACCTTTCTAGCAAATCGACAGACTCTAAAATCTCCAATCCCAAATCGCCATCCAATGCTAACACAGCCTGTTTGCCCTCGGATTCGCAACACCGAAAAATCCAGACATTCGCATCATCTTCCGACTGTTTGAAAGCCATCAACACTAAATTTTCGGCGGACAAATCCAAGAACTTGCCAACGGGTGGCAGAGTCCGATCGCGATTTTCCGGCAACTGCGACAACACCTTTACTAACAGCGGCATATTCAACTCGCAGCCGCGCCGAACAGTGCCAGCATC
The DNA here is from genome assembly GCF_020738785.1 of Microcoleus sp. PH2017_05_CCC_O_A. Lineage (NCBI taxonomy): Bacteria > Bacillati > Cyanobacteriota > Cyanophyceae > Oscillatoriales > Microcoleaceae > Microcoleus > Microcoleus sp. PH2017_05_CCC_O_A. The sequence goes on from NZ_JAEQCB010000282.1 coordinate 1,040, forward strand.
TTGCCAATTTCCAGCGTGGGGATAGACGGCACAAGTAAATTGGGAAACTCCAACATCTGCTGCTTCATCCGGCCAAGTGGAACTTCTGAGCAAAGTCAGCCGAATTTGATTTGGTTGAATGTCGCAACCGTATTTACAATCGTTGAGCAAACTGACTCCAAAACCGTCATTGCTGATATCAGTCCAACGGAAAATCGGTACTTCCCATTTGGCTTTTTCTGCCGGTGTCTGCGGCTTGGTCGTGCGTGCGATCGCGCCGCCGGGAATTTCGCAAGTTGCAAAATCTGCTGCGACATTTAACCCGAAGGCTGTTTTGACTAAAACGTGAGTTTCTTGCCAATCTACGACTGTCTTGATTTTCAGCAGTGGCGAACCTGTTTCTACTATATAATCTTGGCTAAACTCGGATTTACCAATTTGCATAACTACGCGCAAACTCTGCCGTACTTCTCCCCGGTCTACCCAAGAAATCTGTTTGAGTATCGGGGCGGGTAATGGATGTTTTTGGTAATTCGGATCGATGTTCCAAGCATCCCAATATTGACCGCTGTCTTGAAAGGCTTGCAGTTGATTGCCTCCGACTGCATTCAGGACTTCTCTATTGTTTGCTTTATCCCAAATGCTGGATAAATTACCAGTTTCTGCGTCTACTGTTGCCCGAATAAGCTCATTTTCTAAGACCGTTTCTGGGGCTGAAAAAAGCGTTTCTTGACAAGGCGTGTTTTTTTGTGCTATACCGTATGTAAGTTTTGATAAATCTGTCTTTTTTTCGGTGGCTGAGCTTGCAGGGGCATGATTTAGGGTTTGAGCGCCATGGCAAAGCCAAAAAACGCGGTAGCCGATCGCCGGAACACTCTGGGCCGAAAATAACAGTGTAGATTGGGATTGCGATGGGAGTCGATCGCCCTTAACAATCTGCGAAGTCAACCGCCCTCCCGATAAGTCGTAAATTTGCCAAGCTGCGTCGGGGGAATCGGGAAGAGTTACGGCGACAACTTCAGAGCGCGACCAATTGAGAGAATTGAAAACAAAAATCGGTTGAGCGTCCGACTGCGGAGGAGAAGGTAGAGAAATCTGAGCAGCGATCGCATCTAAGGATTGTAGCAGGATGTGGTGGCAAGAGCGATCGACCTCAGCAAAGGCTAGATTAGCATCAGTGTAGACCTGGGCGATCGCCGAACCGGGCAAAATATCGTGAAACTGGTTAAACAACACCTGTTTCCAAGCCAATTCTAACTCAACTTTCGGATAAACCGCACCAGTGCAGATTGTCGCGATCGAAGACAACAACTCCGCTTGATAGAGCAAATCTTCGCAGCGGCGATTTTGGCGTTTTTGGTCAGCGCGAGTCGTGTAACAACCCCGGTGGAATTCTAAGTAAAGTTCGTCTTTCCAAATCGGGAGATTGGGAGAGGGGGAGAGGGGAAGAGAGGGGGAATTTTTTAGTTGAGATTTCTCTTGGTGAATTTCGGTTGGGAAATCAAGGTATTTAGGTTCTGATTCCGAAAATTTACCGGAAAAATCACCTACTAAGCCGGACAAATTCTCGGTTGTTTTCCTAAGTTGCAAATTTTCCTCGTTTTCTACCGAATTCGTTTCACTTTCGGATGAACTTGTCGAATTTTCGAGTAATTTTCCCGATGCGACACCTGATAAAGTTTCGACAACTTCAGGAATTGGCAAACTTGCGGGAGTTTTTAGATTGGAGTTGAGGCTTTCGGGTAAATTTGCGGAATTTTCGACTAATTTTGGAGGTGCGACATCCGATAAAGTTTTCACAACCGTCTCAGCTTGCAAACTTGCGGGAGTTTCCTGACTTGAAGTTCGACTTTCGGGTAAAGTTGCGGAATTTTCGAGTAAATTTGGAGGTGCGACATCCGACAAAGTTTCGACAACTTCAGGAATTGGCAAACTTGCGGGAGTTTTGAGATTGGAGTTGAGGCTTTCGGGTAAATTTGCGGAA
>NZ_JAEQCB010000283.1:0-3309 GCF_020738785.1 Microcoleus sp. PH2017_05_CCC_O_A
GGCATCTTGCCTGTTGCTAAGAAAGAAAGGGGGCGGGCAAGATGCCCACCCCACAATAAAATTAACTCTTTGTGGAACAGGCATCTTGCCTGTTGCTAAATATTTTCAAATACCACAGTTTCCGAATAATTACTTCTCAACTATCACCGGAGTACCCACTGCGACTTTCTCAAATAAAGCTTGGGCATCTTTATCAAACATTCTGACACAACCGTGAGAAGCCGCTCGCCCGATCGACTCTGGAGTCGGAGTCCCGTGAAAACCGATCACATTCTTACCATCCGTCCAAAACCCGATCCACCTGCTTCCCAGCGGATTGTCCGGCCCTGCGGGTACAAGTTCTCCCGTCCAAGGATGTTCCCAAACAGGATCTTTAATCATTTGCATGACTTTAAAGTTGCCCGTGGGAGTTTCCCAGCCGTCTTTCCCCACAGCCACCGGAAAACTGGCTTGCACCTTATTTTTGCGGTAAACATAGACCCGGCGTTCTCGCAATTTCAGCACTAAACGCACTTCCTCAATCGCATTTTCCGGCGCGTTTGGTTCCTGCGGAAGATACCTAGACGGTTCGCCTAATGGTGGCAGTTCGGGAACTCCGAGATTTGGCAATTTTACATCAGATTTTGGCTGCTGGGCGATCGCACTATTACTTAAATTAGCCACCGGTTCAGCAGTCGCTTGCTGCTGTAAGGCGACAGACAGCGCCGCTGCGCTCAAACTCAGCACAATTAAGTTGTTAAATAAAAATTTGCTGTTCACCATTATTTTGTTCGCTAAACTCTTCACCAGCAGTTCCTACAAAGTTCTTATCTAATTATCCGCAAACTCCACCGGAAAGCCAAAATTTAGAGATGGGTTTTTTACTGTAAATGCCCTGCCCAGTTTTGAGTTTCCATTTCACAAATCATAACTTATTTAACTGCCACAAAATTGGTTTGTAGTGAGGACTTTAGTCCTTGAAATTTGATGCGGACTGAAGTCCTCACTACAAACCAATGTTGTTTGTAGTGAGGACTTTAGTCCTTGAAATTTGATGCGGACTGAAGTCCTCACTACAAACAATATTTTTTATTGCGGGTAATTGACCGGAGATGATATAGCTCAACACAAGACTTACGCGGTAATACCAAATAAACCGGGGTTTTATACGGGGAACGGTGGCGCTCCGCTAGAGATTTTCGCGAACAAATCCGGTTGATGGGTAAATCGTGCAAGTCAATGATTGAATTTTACCTCCGACTCATTTGATTTTTTGATCTGTGGCAGACTGGCGATCGCAAATTGAAACTATGGCGCTGCTGCATCCGGCAAGCATAATCTGTCTGTTGGCAGAGTTTGGCGCCCGTGCAGCAACAGTTAGAGGGGCGCAAAAAAACGGAAACGGTCGATCGAACAAACTCAATATATCACGCCGACACTCTAGAGATCCGAAGCACTGAACTTCTTGTAACTTGGGAACTTATGATGTAAAATTTAGTCTTTCAAAACTTGTTCGATAATCTTTTTTTGAGATTGTCCTAAATTTACTACTCCGGGGATTAAACTGGATTAGGTTTAAAGGTTGGGACTTTCGCGCAGCGAAAGCAAGCCCGACCCTAAATAGCAGTTAATGTGAGGTTTCAATGCGTCTTCAGAAGATCAAATTATTTACAGGTGCAACCCTGTCGGTGCTAATATCGGCGGTTTCAGTGCTTCCTGCGATGGCTAACCCTCCAATTGAAATAGCCCAAACGCAGAGCACCACAACAGCCAACGCTCAAACCATTATTGGTTTTGTCAAAAATATTGTCGGCGACATAGTAACAATTAGCCCAGAAAGCGGGCCGTACAGGACTCTCAGGATTCAAAGATGCATCCTGAGAATTACTTCTCTGGTACCGGGAATGAAAGTCAGAGCCACCGTAGCCGGAGATCAGGTAGAAAGGCTCGTCGTGATCCCCGATTATAAAGTAGTCTCTACCACAGTTGTTCGTCCCCCCGCTCCAGCACCGCGTCCGGCCCCTGAACCGCCACCGCGTCCGGCTCCCGCTCCCCGCCCAGTTCCTCGTCCGGCTCCCGCTCCGGCTCCGCGTCCGATTCCGGCTCCGCGTCCAGCTCCTCCTGTGAGAGGACTTTGGTAGAACTAGATTTCTAACCAGAATTAAGCCACCGCGCGCGCGGTGGCTTCGCTTTTTCAGAGCAGTTAGAATAAAAGAATTGTCCAGCAATTGTTGAGAAATCGCTGCTATGTATTACCTGCGTTTCTTGCTGCTAATTCTGCTGTTACCCCTGGTTGCGTGCGATCGAGCTACCGATGCTACAGCGACTCCTGTACCCGCACCAACTCCGCTGTCGCAAATTCCCTCCGTTGCACCGCTGACAAATGTTCGTACAAATCAAATTGTACCGACCAAACCGCTTTCGCCGCAGCCGATCCGCATTGTTGCAACTGCTTTGCCGCAGCCTTTCGCCACCCAAAGCGCCTCGAAACCTCCTCAAGTAGTACCGATTCCCCCATCGCCAGTGCTGCAAGTCCCTCCTGGCTTTGTCGTCAGCGTTTTTGCTGACAATTTAGACGCTCCCCGATGGCTGGCTTTGACGCCGACAGGAGATGTTTTGGTAACAGAAACCAGGCAGAATCGGATTAGGCTGCTCAGGGATGCCAACGGTGATGGCGTTGCTGAGGTGAACATGACTTTTGCTAGCGCCCAAAACGGCTTAAATATTCCCTTTGGCATGGCTTTTGCCGATCGCTATTTCTTCCTCGGAAACACCGCCGAAGTCCGCCGATTTCCCTACACAAAAGGGCAGGAACAATTAACAGGTACTGGTGAAAAAATTGCCGATTTACCGGGCGGTGGCTACAACCAACACTGGACGCGAAACGTTGTCGCCTCCCCGAACAACCGCCAGTTGTTTGTATCAGTTGGTTCCCAGTCTAATGCCGATTCCGAACCCTTGCCGAGGGCGTCTGTGCCGAGGGCGTCTGTGCAAGTGATGAATTTGGACGGTACAAACCAGCAAACTTTTGCTTCCGGTTTGCGAAATCCCGTCGGATTGGATTTTCACCCAAAAACTAATCAACTCTACACGACAGTCAACGAGCGCGACGGTTTGGGAGATGATTTGGTGCCGGATTACTTGACCCGAATTCGTCAAGGCGAGTTTTACGGCTGGCCTTATACTTATTTTAAGCCAAATTTGCTCGATCCGCGCCACGTCAAAAATGGCAAGAGCGATCGACCAGATTTAGCAGCTAAAACATTGATGCCAGACGTGCTGTTTCAGGCCCATTCGGCAGCTTTGGGACTTCAGTTTTACGACGGGAAA
>NZ_JAEQCB010000284.1:0-2942 GCF_020738785.1 Microcoleus sp. PH2017_05_CCC_O_A
TACCTTGGGATGGCCGACCACTCAATAGCGCAGGAAGTGAACTCTTTCATTGTAGCTAAAGATGGCTTTAGTTAAGTTTGGGTAAGTTTTACGAAGCAGCGAGTCAATCGATTTTAGATTTTAGATTTTAGATTTTAGATTAACCCCACGGATAAATTCGGGGGCTTGAGGATTTTAGATTTGGGATTGATTCCACGGATAAATCACGTGGCGGGTACCATCAAGAAATTCGCTTGTCAGGCGCAAATTTAACTCTTTCCGTTCTTTTCTCAACCTTCGCGTCTTTGCGGCTTGTTGGGTGCATCTGGTTCTTGAAGAGGGCGAAGCATGACCGCATATAAGTTATTAGTTATAATCTCCTATTTTCTGCGGTCATGCTTCGCCCCTACGGATATATTCGCCTTGCGTGAGATGCACCCGGCTTGTTAGTCTGTGTAGGGTGTGTCGCCATTAAAAGTCTCTCGCATTCAATTAACTTTTCTAGCGGCGACTCACCTTATACTATTTATAAAAAAGCTTGCTACAACAAAAATCTTGGGACAGGTGCGGATCGATGAGATTGTCCCTCTTTTTTGATGATTGTCGATGTATCCGCACCCTATAGCTACTAATGATTAATGTCTAACTGCTATTGCAACTTAACCGCAGCCCGCTGAATCGGCAAAACTTCATCCAACGTCAATTCGCGATCGGCTGTCAGGTGACTAGAACAGCAAATTGTGCTGAAATAAAGAGGACGACCGACAACTTGAGAAAAATGCTGTTCCAAAAGTAAGCGAGAAGTGATATCGCCCAACAGTTCAGATATATCTTTTGTCAATTGTTCAGTATCGTCGCGGTGAGTAATTCTGAACTGAAAGGGCGTTTTGCCGATCGACTTTTTAATCTCCGCATCAAAAGCATCATCTTTACCAGCCACAAAAGCCGCAGACTGAGCTGTCAAAAATTGCCAAGCTTCTGGAAACATCTTGCGAATGTTTTCCAGAGGATTTCCGGTTTCGTAAACTAAAGTAGCAGTTTTGCAATCCATGAATCCGACCTCAGGTAGTTAGTAGTGTGTCTCGACTGTATTTCAAGTTTTGATATTGGTTATCATATTCATAATTGGCCACTAAATCAAGGGCTGTTCTGTCTTCTCTTCCTCTGCGCTCTCTGCGGCCTCTGCGGTTTAATCATTCAGAAACACTTGTGACGCATCAAAACCAAAGAAACCGGGTTTTTTTCCCAATCTGCACGCCATAACAAAGTATTCTCCCAAAAAACCCGGTTTCTGACTACCCGGCCCAATGCTCTGGGAAAGCCGATTTCCAATGCCCAATGCCCTGGGTAGGCCGATGCCCAATGCCCAATGCCCAATGCCCAATCAAAAAAAACTATCTTTTCCAATACCTGCGCCAGTGAAACAAATTCTCCCACAAATTCTGCATAAAAGTATTGCTGCGGAGACGCTGCGACTCCCAAACAGCAGCAGTTTGACCGTTAATTGCCGAAAAACTAGACCAAATATAAGGAAGTTCGGCGATCGCCTCAACCTTCATTCCGTGACGCACAGCAAAGGCGATCGCATGAATCAACTCCGCAGCTTGCGGGCCGACAATAGTCGCTCCCAAAATCTCCCCGTCACGCCGCCCGACAATCTTACAAAAACCCGTTGTCTCCCCGGACATTTGAGCTCTTTCAACATTCTTGAAATATTCCCTAGCCACAATCAAATCGTCTCCAAAACGGCGCCTTGCTTGCGCTTCTGTCAAGCCAACCCTCGCCAACTGCGGATCGGAAAAAATCGCCCAAGGAATCCCGCGATAATCTATTTGATACATCGGCAAAAACAAAGCATTTTTCACAGCAACCGCAGCTTCGCAATTGGCGATGTGAGGGAACGAATAACCGCCAGCAACATCGCCACAAGCGTAAATTCGAGAATTAGTTGTTTGCAGCTTTTCATTTAAAATCAACCCGCGATCGCTAAATTTAACCCTAGCAGCTTCCAGATTTAACCATGCAAAATTGTGTCCGCGGCCAGCGGCGAGAAAAATCTCCTCAGCTTCGATCGCCCTTGCCCCAGCTTGAATCCACTTTTTACCGTCAATCACCCTAGCTTGAGTCACCTCAGTCGCAGTCAGAATCCGCACTCCTTCAGCTTCCATTCCAGCTTGCACCAAACCAGCAGCCTCGCGGTCTTCTTTCGCCAAAATCTGCGAACTTTTCACCACCAAAGTCACAGCAACGCCCAGCCGAGAAAAAGTCTGAGCCACTTCAACACCGCTGGGATCTGCACCGATTACAGCCAAACTTTTCGGCAACTTTGGCAGTTTTGCCAATTCCCCGACTGTTTCGGAAGTAAAAAAGCCGACAGACGAAAGTCCTTCAATATTGGGAATTGCAGGTAGAGTTGGACAAGCTAGCAAATAACAGCGCGATCGCAATTTCCGATCGCCCGCAATCAAAGCCAAATTCGGTTTGGCAACAAACTCGCTGTTACCAAAAATAATATCAACCCCGCGAGCAGCTAAAACGCCGAGATCGTCAATTTCTGACAAATTAGAAACAACGCCGTCAGCCCATTTCTTAACCCCGTTAAACTGCAATGCGATCGGCATTTCGGAATTAGCCAGATCTGGGCGAAGTCCGAACTGTGGGTGGCTCATCTGGTGAGCAAAACGAGCAGCCTCTCTCAAAGTTTGGCTGTATTTCAAACCCAGGGCGATCGACTCTTTTCCCCCCGCCGGCAAATCTTGAGAATTACTGAGCGGTTCCACCAAAGCAACGCGAGCCGGGAAATTAGTTGCAGTCAAAGCAGCATAACGTCCGGCCGCAGTTCCACCAATAATCACTAAATCATAATCAAGCATAAATAAATTTGTCAGATAAGACGGCGGTTGAAACCGCTCCTATACAAACGATGTCCGCCTCCGCGGACTCAAGAAAACAACGTAATTTCA
>NZ_JAEQCB010000032.1:0-50176 GCF_020738785.1 Microcoleus sp. PH2017_05_CCC_O_A
TCTCAGGCTCAAACCCATGTTAAATACGACGCGCCGAAAGCCTGCGTGTTTTGCCATCAAGGTTGCTTCAGTATTATTTAATTTGAGCGCTCGCTTGACGGCAAACATGGAACTGACTCTCAGCAATCAACTGTAGATAAGTTTAGCAGACTATTTGCCACTTAAGTCTTGCTCCGCTGCGCTACATCCACCTGCCTTTCATCCCCAACCTTCTTCGTTGCGGAAGACGCTACGCTGTTCCTACACTACGAGAGGATGGGGAATTCCCGGCGAACTCGTTAAATGTTAAGTTTTTGCAGGCGACAAATCTCAAGCCAGAAATTTTCGATCGTCAATTGGCCGCATTATGACATTCTATCTAATCGATCGATCCGTTTGAACAAACGCAACAGAGCAAACCCAGCACCCGCAGCCAGCAAAGCCACAGCGACAGCGGGCCATACTTGATTGCTGACAAACAAAATTGTCGCCGACAAAGTAAAAGCACTCATCATCAAAGTATAATTAGTGCCCATTTGAACGTTGCTCATGCGGCGCATCAATCGCTCAGCTTCGGAAGAACGGACTCGAATCCGTAAATCTCCCTGTTCGAGTTTATCAATAGTCTCCTCAATCCGGCGGGGCAAACCCAAAGCAGTCGAACTCACCTGAGCCGCCTGACGGCCTAGTTCGTTAAAAATGCTGCTCGTTGCATCCGGCCCATTTCCATTAGTCATAAGCTGCATGGCAAAAGGTTGTGCCACCTCCATAAAGTTAAACTCGGGATCTAAACCCCGGCCCACGCCTTCAATCGTCGAAAAAGCTCGCATTACAAAAGTAAAGGTAGCTGGGAAGCGAAAAGGTTGGTCGTAGGCAATATCGTAAAGGTCATCGGTAATCGCACTCACGGACTGCTCTTCAAAAGGCTTATCCATGAAGTTATCGAGCATATACTGGATGCTGCGGCGCACGGGACTCATATCGCCTGTGGGAACCAAAGCGCCCAAGTTGATCAGAGAATCCATAATCCGCTGTCCATCCTTGGAAGCAATGCCGTAGAGAGTCTCCATCAGTCCTTCGCGGACGTTGGACTGGATTTGACCCATCATGCCGAAATCGTAGAAAATCAGAGATCCGTCAGCACTCACAGCGATATTGCCGGGGTGGGGATCTGCGTGGAAAAAGCCATCGTTGAGCAACTGCCGCAAATAAGCTTTAGCGCCTAACTGAGCAATTAATTTGCGATCGATCCCGGCTGCTTCGAGAGCTTCGTAGTGGCTGATTTTAATCCCTGGTAGGTATTCCAAAGTCAGCACTCGCGGAGCCGCGTAGCGCCAATAAACTCGTGGCACCTGCACCCAGTCGCAGTTGCTAAAATTGCGGCGAAAAGTATCAGCATTGCGGCCTTCATGGAGATAGTCTATTTCCAGCCACAGAATGCGACAACATTCCTCATAAATCCCCATCCAATCTCGGCCGCGGCCCCACTTAGGATGGTTTTGAAAATAGCGAGCAATCCCCTTGAGAATTTGCAAATCTATTTCAAACAGCTTTCGCAGTCCAGGGCGTTGCACTTTTACTACAACTTCCGGGCCCGAGTGCAGTTGAGCTTTGTGTACCTGACCCAAACTGGCAGCGGCCAGGGGCACAGGATCGAAGCTGCGGTAGAGTTCCTCAACAGTCTTGCCCAAATCTTGCTCGACAATTACCTCTAACTGTTCGTAGCTGAAAGCAGGCACTTTATCTTGCAGCTTAGAAAGTTCCTCGACAAACTCTGCCGGGAACAAGTCGGCGCGGGTGGAAAATAATTGTCCAACTTTAATGAAAGTCGGGCCTAAATCCAAGAGTGTTTCTCGAACCCAGATAGCTTGAAAGCGGCGTCTGGCAACTTTCTTTTCTTCAGTTACACCTCCCCAGTAGCTCCAGTTTTTGCTGTCGAACCACAGTGAAGCCAGCCAGAGCAGGACAAAGGCCCAAATGTCGAAGAATCGTCGCTGCCGGGAATATTTTTCGCGATTCCAGCGATAAGCTTTACTTTTGTAGGATTTACCAGCAGTTTTTGGCTCATCGGCGTCGCTAGTACGCTTGGGGGAGCGCTGGCGATTAACAGAGTCATCAAGGAGAGCAGACACTTGGGTTCCCAAATTGCTTATTTTATGTTGTTGCTTTGATTGCAGGTAAGAAGGAGCGCAGGAGCGCATTGCTTTGCGCTCGTGTAGCAATCAGTAGTTGTTGCGATCGTCACTTCGGAGCTATCGTCCGCTGGAATCGTCCTTTGTTAAGGCAAACTGCTGCGGTAGCGCTGCAATTCCGATCGCACGAGAGCGACTTCGGCGCGCAGCTCGTCGATCGTTACTTGCAAGTCTGCGGGATGGATGTCTTGAATGTCAGTAGTAGTGCTGGTGGTTCCAGTACCAGTTCTGGTCTGCATCGCCTCATCGGCAGCGCGATTGGCCCGTTCTACAACTTTATCTGTGAACTGGCGCAGGCGTTCTCTTTGTTCGGCGTCAAATTTGCCGAGTTCGGAGAAAGCGTTGGTTGCTGCGCTTTCTAATTGCTCGTACAGTGCTTCGGCAACTGCTCTTCCTACAAAAAAGGCATGAACTGGGGGTTTACTCATATAGAAATCTCTGTACGCTTCCGCAACAAATTATAACTTGCTTATCCTCGATGGCGCTTGTTCCCAAAGAAAGGAACTTTGCCCGAATCGATCGACCACCCTGGCTTGCACCGAAAAAAACAACTGTTTGCACCGATCGCGATCGCATATAGGGCGCCACCACGGTAACTCACGGCATTCTCGGCTCTAGTTTTACTCAAACCTTTCTCAAGCTTAGTAGGTTTGGCAGAACTAATGGGCGACCTCGAACAACCTAGCCGTCCGGTCTCAATATTAACATAATTTACCACAAAATATCAAATATTTATAAATTTTGGGGTTTCCATTCTGATTAGTTAGGTGATAGAAAATATTCGATAATTTCCGGCAATGGCTATTGATATTTTCTGAGTCTATCGCAGGTTGTGCGAAATTGTCTGTGGTTTGGAATGGCGTTATTCGCTCCACAATCGATGGATATTTAGTCAATCCTCAAACCAAGGATTAGTTCGCCCTTTTAAGCAAAAAAAAGAATACTAATTTGTCGCAGGTTCAGGATAAGGCACTGTCGGTTCTGGCACGGGGGGCGGCGAGTAAGGTGCGATCGAAGTACCGGAATTGCTGCCGTTTTGGCTTGGTATTGGCGGTTCGATCGATCCTAGGGCCGGTGACGGTACTGTCGGTGCGGATTCTTGCTGTGGGAATGTTTCAGAACTATTGGCAGCAGACGGGGCGGGTGCGGGTACGGGAGGGGAGGATCTGCGGGATTCGGGTGGCAGGGGCGGAACTTCTGGTACAGGTGCGGATGCTGCTTCGGGTGCTGGCTGGGTTTCAGTTTTAGGTTCTGGAATGGGGTACTCAGAGATCTGCGCTTCGGGATCGGGAGTTGGGGATGCTGAAGGTTCAGGATCTGGGGCGGGAGTCTCCGGGCTTGGGGAGGCAGAAGGTTGGGCGCTAGCTGTTGAGTTGTCGATCGGTTCTGGTATGCTGCTGTCTGACGTGGGTTTGGGGCGCTTGTTGAGTTGGAGTGGAACCAGAGGGCTGCTTTCGACAGACGGCTGCCCGAACATCGGCCCTGACAAATCACGGGATTTGAGCAAATCTTCCAAAGATGGGAAGGATTGAGTTGTGGATCTGTTGTTGCTGGCACTGATGCTGTGGTAGCGCCAGGCCAAGTCAAAACCCATCCAGCCAGCAATTGCAGCCGTGACGACAAACGCCAGCAAGGTCAACGGCAGGGGGGGAGGTGCTGGCAATCGCAAACTTTGCTTGTCTGTTCTCTGTGCGGGTAATCGCTCTGTTTCTTGCAGCATAGTAAGCCAATTTTCCACTGTCTGGGGGCGTTTCTGGGGGTCGGTTTCGAGTCCCTGAAGGATTGCTCGCTCAATGCCGGGGCTGAGGTTGGGCTGAAATTGCCGCAAAGAAGCCAGGGGAATGCGATCGCGCAGGGGTGCTGCTACGGGTGGTACGCCGGAGAGCAAGTAGTAAAGGGTGGCTGCGATCGCGTAAACATCTGTGGCCGGCGTACATTTACCGTCATAGAGGTATTGTTCGAGCGGCGCGTATCCTGGGGAAAGCAAGTTAGTGTGAGTTTGTTTCGTGTCGGCGATAAAGTCGCGAGCAACACCGAAGTCTATCAACATTACTAGATGAGAATCGGCTCGCCGGATCATATTTTCTGGATTGATGTCTCCGTGTAGCAATCCGCTGTGGTGAACTGTACTTACCGCTGAGGCTATTTGCCGAATGTAGTGCAGGGCCTGGGCTTCTGGTAGCGGCTGACTGGTTTCGACTATTTGGGCGAGAGTTTGGCCCGGAATGTAGTCCATCGCGATAAAAGACTGTCCGGCTTCTTCAAAAAAGTCAATTACCCTGACGATGTTTGAATGCTGGCATCGAGACAGGCGCTGGGCTTCGGCAATAAACTGCTGCTGAAACTGGGCAGAGGCTGGGTGTTGGCGCAGACTTTCGTTGAGGGTTTTGAGTACGACGGTTTGGTTTAATTGGGTGTGGGTAGCTCGGTAAGTGATGCCGAACCCTCCTCTGCCTAAAGTCGCGTTAATTGTGTATTTGCCCTTTTGCAGGACTGTTGCTGGCGCTAAGTTCATCTTTAGTTGATGCCGGTTCCCAAACTATGCTACCGCCTTTGGGTTATGAAAGCAGAGTTAGGGGTGAGGTTCGATCGACGATCGGCGCCCTAGGGCGTCGGTTTTGCTCTGCCAGGTCATCTTTGCCTCTGGCGGTTATTTTATCTGTAGCCGTCGTCTCAAAACTTAACACAATTTTTTGCCAATAAAAATCCCGCTCTTGTGGAACGGGAAAGCCATCAGGGTGCATCTATATGACTATGACTATAGCCCATGGGGGGTATAACCCCTCTTGCCTTTATCAAATCTTTACCAATCGCAGGCTTATGTAAAGATTTAGGTTTTTATTTGACTTGTGGTCACTGTTATGATATATCTTTTCAAAAAGATGAAGTATTGACCAATCAATCCCTCAATCCCCAATCTCAAATCGAAAAATGGAAAATCTCAACTTGTACCTCCAGAAAGCTGAGAAAGTCTATAGAAGGGAGTCCTACTTATACCATTTATCAAAAGTAGTGCTACAAAACAAGTGTTCGGTTTGTTCGATCGACTCTGTAGGTAAGATTCGTTGCCGCTCGAAAAGTGAATTAATTTTAGGGATTGTTGATGTATCCGCACCTTACGAATAATGTTGCCAGAGTTTTGAAAATTCATATTACAAACATGGTTGTTTGGTGAAAGCGCAATGGCACAGGTGCGTCGCTACTTGAAAATAGAAAAGTCTATTTTTTTGACTAATTTTTAATAGCAGTGTACCTTATACTATTTTTCTAAATATCCGATAGAGATCTATAGCGGATCTAGCTCTCATATTCGCGGACGTTGTTGGGAAGAGAGCCCTCTTGGTTTCAGTGGTTATATAACCTGTCAGTCATACCTCACCTTTTTGTAAATTTAAAAAAATGGTATTAGGACTCCAGCGTATTGAACTTTAATCTTCCTTACAATAAAAAATTTGTTTAAAGCCTATGGGTTTGGCGTATAAATTAAAATCAGACGATTCATTACCCCAATCCTCGGGCTTCCAGGTAGAAGTTGCTGTCAATTGTCAACTGTCAACTGTCAACTGAATTACCGTGCTTCGGCAAATGGTGCAGCAAATACCAAAACACCGCTATATTTGCGATAAAAACCACCAGCTTAAGTACGGTAAAACCATGAAATAACTCATATATTTCGGGCGGGATACTGATACCTACCAGCGCTAAAACCAAAATAGTCGCCCACCCTTTTTCGTACCACAAACCAACTGCTTCAAGAGCAGTTAAAGCGGCATAAAGTCCTGCTGCAAGTCCGCTAAATAGTAATGTTTTAGGCTTTACACTTAGAACTTTATCTAGTAGAAGCTCAATTATTTTTAATTTACTTTCCAAGAAGTACGATTCCGAAAAATCTTCCAAGGCTTGATGATTCTTCAGCGCTAAAAGTAAAGCGACGGAAGTTACTGTCAAGAGGGCTGCTACAAAAGTTTTGTAAACGACAATTGCGATTAAACCAGGAGGACGCTGTTTTTTCACGTAAATTCTCAAAAAATCTAATAATGTGCGACGATCGGCTTGTGAATAAGGAAGAAAAAAGTTCGGCAACGAATTCGCTGGCGCGAGATTTAACGGATATAAGATGGCTGTGCGGCAACGAGTCAGTGTACCCGATTAACGGATACAAGATGACGGTAAAATTCAGCAATTATTAGCCGATATATTTACAAAAAATAACGTGCTGCTGACATATAGCCTTTCTCACAAAGATGAGGTATGACTGACAGCTTATATAACCTCCCAGACAAAGAGGGCTGAAGCCCAACAACGTACCTCATATGAGAGCTAGAGCCGCTATAGCAGACTAAGATTGAGGGTAACGTTGTGCTAAGAAAGAGATCGCGCTAGCCCGATCGCCCAAATCGCCATCCAACGCAGCCGCCAACAAATCATCCAACATTACCTTAAACCCAGGCCCAGGCTTGTAACCCAATGCCTTCAAGTCATTGCCGTTTAAAGGTGGCTCAACATTCGCCAACCGGGTGATATATTGCCAAATCTGGCGGCGGGCGCTGCGGGGGCTTTGCAGGGCGATCGCAATTAACAGCGGCAACTCATAATTCCTCAACAGAAACACTAATTGACTGGGTAAATTACACTTCAGTAAACCCTTTGCTAATTCCTGATTTCCAGCTTCCAAAACTTCCAGCCGCTTAATACTGTCAGCAGGTAACTGAAGATTTGTAGCCACTTTAACCCGATATTCCGGTGCTAAATAAGCGATCAAAACTTCCAGCCGCATCAGCCAATCTGGAATATTGATAATTGGGAATTGGGAATTGGGCATTGGGAATTGGGAATTGGGCTTCCGACTTCCCTCGGATTTCTTCCTTCCATTCAAACATCGATCGAGCAAACGCAGTCGCCGCCACAACGGACGATCCAAATCTAAAGTAGGATGAATACAGCGCAAAGCTTGCAAATCTCCCAACATCTGCAAAGCAACCTGCCAATAAGGAGCTTGCAAAATGTATTTCAACTCACTTTTGAGGCGAGTTTCCAAAGCCGGAGCTCTGCCGTTTTCCCCCTGAATTCGGTAATAAATTCCGCTTTCCAAAGCGTGGCGGATGTATCCTTCAGTCTGCGATTCAATGGAAAATCCCAGCCGTACCGCAAACCGCACCGCCCGATAAATCCGCGTCGGATCTTCGATAAAACTGTTAGCGTGCAAAACTCGAATTTGCTGCGGGGAATACCCAACCGCACAGCCAGCGCATTAATTGTAAAATCCCTGCGGTACAAATCTTGGCGGATCGAACTCGCTTCAACTTCGGGATTTGCAGCCGGATAGGGATAAAATTCAGTACGAGCCGTAGCGATATCCAGCCACAGCGAGCCGAAAGCAGAGTCTTTGTGCCACAATAGGGCGGCGGTTTGAAATTGACCGTGAACGTCCAAACGCGAGTTGGGGTAAAGCTTTTGCAGGGCTGAGGCTAATTCGACACCGGCACCGGAATCGTCGGTACCGCAGTTTCCATCGACTACCAAATCAATATCAGTTAGGGTAACAGGCAAGATGCCTGTTGTGGGCATCTTGCCCGCCCTTGGTGTCATTCAAAGCTAATAATAAATCGCGGACTGCTCCACCGACAATATAAAGTTGCCAGCCGCGCTCTCGTGCAATGTTGGCAGCGATCGACAATAATTGCCATAATTCGCTACTAATGCCCGATCGCAACAACTGCTCAACCGACTCAGATACAGGATAATTAGACAATTGAGAATTACTTCCACTATCGCGCGCTTTTTGCTGGTGCAATTCCCGCAACACGTCAGTGCGAGTCACAATTCCCACGAGTTGGCCGTTTTCCAACACTGGCAAACGCCCGATATCGTATGTCACCATTAAAGCTTCAATTTCTGGCAGCAAGGTATCCGGGGCGATCGTTTTTAGCTGCGGAGTCATGTAACCCTTAACCGGAGCGTGACTGAAACCGTGGTGGAGGGCGATATCAATGTCGCGGCGCGAGATAATGCCTGCCAGTAGATCGCCCGTATCGACCACTGAAAGTCCAGAATGTCCGTAACGTAGGAGGATACGGTGAGCCTCTCCCACGGAGATTTCCGGGCGAATGCTCCTCACTGGGGATGACATTAATTCGCGGGCGGTGGGAGGGTGCGGGATTTGAGCTTTGAGTTCGTCGGCTAATTGATTTAAAGTCAGCAGGGCGTCAACATCTCGGGTGGCGAGGGATGCGGCGCGGGCGTGGCCTCCGCCGCCGAAAGGTTTGAACAATTCGCTGAGGTTTGTGCCTTCGATACGCGATCGACCGATAATAGCTAAGCGGTTGGAAACTGGCGATTGGGCGATGTTGCGGTTGTCGTTTTCGCTAAATTTATAAACATTGCCTAAAAGTAGAGCATCGGTTTCAGTTAAATCCAACAAGCGAGAAGCTAGCGCCGAAAGTCCGGGCACGTAGGCTTCAGTAGAAAGTAATACCCAAGCTACTGTATAACCGTGCAAGGTTTGCGATCGCAAATTCTCCAATGCTTCTCTGAGCAAATCCTGCAATTGCGGAGACAAACCGGGTTCTACATATTCAGAGATTACCCGCAAACTTGCTCCTTGTTCCATCAACCACGCCAAAGCCATTGCATCTCGCGCGGTTGCGCCGTCGAAGGTGAGGGAACCGGTATCGACGTGGATACCGAGGGCCATGACTGTGGCTTCTGAAGGTAAAAGCCGGGATACTGTATCGCCGTTTTCTGCTGAATTTTTGAGTTTTTCGCGGAGTTTTTCGACAATTAATGTGGTGGTTGCGCCGACAGCTTCGATTTGGGTAACAGTCGCGGGGATGTCCAAATCGGCTTGGAGATGGTGGTCAAAAACCGCTATTTCGTTGAGGTGTGGCAAATCTAGCCATTCGGCGGCTTTTCCTAAACGATCGCGCCCCGAGGCATCTACTATAGTAATCGATCGAATTTGTTGCGGATTGACCGATCGACGTTCGATCAGCGGGTACTCGTCGCGGTGCAGCGCCAAAAAATCCCGCACTGTCGGGTGACAACCCCCAGTCAGCACAATTCTGCTACCGGGGCGCAGCACGCAAAGTCCCACCGCTGCTCCCAAGCTGTCAAAATCTGCTGTTGTGTGGCACAAAACTAAGTCCATAGCCGGAAAATCTCGTATCTCTCACTCCCACACTAGCAATTTCTGGGGCTTTGATACCGGGCGATCGCACTATAGCAAAACTTACGCATGGGGCTAGAAACCGGGTTTAGGTAAAAAAATTGCGACGAGGAACCAGAAATCACCTAATAAACCCGGTTTCCGAGGTTTAATGCGACCTCGACTGCTTAACTCAGCCTTCAGCCTGTCTTGAACCCAGTGTTCTGTCAAGTAGCGAACAATGATAAAATTGATGTAAATCTCAAGAGCCGCTGGCGCCTGTTCGCGCAACGCCCGAATTTGCAAAGTCTCTTTCGTATCAATCAACCGACAATTTCTGGATTACTATCGGGATACAGTCAGTCGATTGTAGATTGTAGATTTTAGATTTACTCCACAGATCGATCTGGGAGATGCAACTTTGGTCTAAGATTTTGAAATCTCCACGACGTAAGTCGGGGAAGTGAACCCGTTTTTAAATGGGTCAAAAACTATAATCTGGAATTTTTATCCAGATTATTACAAACTATTTCTCGTCAACGCACGGCTATATCGAAAGGAGAAAAAATGTTATCAATTCTGTTTCAATTGGTTTTACTGGCTCTCGTACTGCTGTCTTTTGTGATGGTAGTTGGCGTGCCTGTTGCTTATGCCTCTCCCCAAAACTGGAATCAGTCTAAATCCTTGATTTTTGTAGGTTCAGGTCTGTGGTTCTTGCTGGTTATTGCAGTGGCTGTATTGAACTTTTTGGTAGTTTAAGCTCGCCCATCGCTCTCGAATAAAGAAGGTAAAAGATAGAAGGCTGAAGGCATTAACCAGAATTTTGAAGGTATTCGGTATTCGGTACCCACTAAAAAATTTCCAATCCGCGCGATCCTGTATGTTTGTGCACTTGAGATTAAAATCAGATGTTTCTGCTTTCTAAACTTTACCTTCTGGCAAACAAAAATCTAAAATCTAAAACCTAAAATCTAAAATTAGAGCACTATGGCAGTTTTCGAGGGAAATTTTACTCAAACAGAATCTTTGCGATTTGCGATTGTCATCGGTCGTTTTAACGATTTGATTGTCAACAAACTTTTGGAAGGATGTCAAGATTGTTTGAAACGCCACGGCGTTGATATCAATCCTCATGGAAATCAAGTTGATTTTTATTGGGTTCCCGGATGTTTTGAAATTCCTTTGGTGGCCCGCAAAGCTGCTCTTTCTGGCCGCTACGATGCGGTAATCTGTCTGGGTGCGGTAATTCGCGGTCAAACTCCGCATTTCGATTTTGTAGCTGGTGAGGTTTCTAAAGGAATTGCTGCTGCTGCTTTTCAAAGTGGTGTCCCGGTGATTTTTGGCGTGGTGACGACTGACACGATGCAGCAAGCTTTGGAAAGGGCGGGAATTAAGAGCAATTTGGGCTGGAATTATGGGATGAGTGCTCTGGAAATGGGCACTTTGATGCGTCAAGTTAATAGTTTGGGTGGAAGTTCTTACGATCGATTACCGGAGGCTGCTGCTGTTCAAGTGCTCCCGGGCGATCGGGCTTAATATATCTTCTCAGATAACTCGGCGATTGAAATCGCGTCTACAAAAACAAAGTCCGCGCAACGCGAGACTAAGAAATAAAGTAGGTAAGGAAAGCTACGAATAGTGTCACCGCGAAAAGATTCTCGATCGCAGAATATCACCGTTTGGGAAAACTGGGATTTTTCGCTCCCGATGAGCAAGTAGAATTGATTCGCGGAGAAATTATCATCAAAGCTGCTAAAACTACGTTTCATTCTGTTTGTAATTCGCTACTATTAGGAGAGTTGTGCACGCTGGCGATAAAAAAGGCGATCGTGCGCGGTCAAGAGCCGATAATTTTATCTACTACAGATAGCGAACCAGAACCTGATGTGGTTATCGCCCGCAATCGTTCCGATCGTTATTTAGCTTCTCACCCGGAGCCTGCGGATATCTTGTTAGTAATTGAGGTTTCTGATTCTACTTTAAAGTACGATCGCGAAACAAAGCTATCTCTCTATGCCGAATCTGGAATTGCTAATTATTGGATATTTAATTTAGTCGATCGTCAACTCGAAATGCACAGCGAACCTTATCAAAAAAGACAAGGTGATTTCAATTATCGATCGCAAAAAGTCGTTCTGCAAAATGAGGCTGTCGTAATTCCGGGGTTTCCCGATTTGTCTCTGGATTTGTCTTTGGTGTTTCCAGCCTAAGCTGAATTGACTTTAAAACACTCCCTGAATTTTCAGTATAATTTTATACATTTATTGTCAATCGCGATCGCCCTTTTGGCTTACTGAGTATCCTAGGATACATAAACTTCCTCAAATACTGATTTATCTGTAAATTTTTTAACTAAAAATCGCCCATTATCTAATATTCCTCAACAGTTTTATGAGATTTATCTAAATTTGGTTGCACAAATATGAGAAATTCGTTATGTTAAGTTTTGTGTAAGCATTGAGGCCGTCTCAACTCGATCCTAGGATGGCTTTCAGTACAAATGCTGTACAAACAGTATTTAACGTATTCTTAACAAACAGGTTTGAAAGTGAACTTTCAGGTCAATTGTTAACGTAATATTAAATAATTAATTTGTCCAGTTAATACCTAGGAAGCTTACCAACAAAGGGATTGATAATTTTGAGGTTCGCCCGGATACTTACAGTTACTTACCAACATGAAAGTGAAAAAAATTTATGGGTGACATTCAAGCTACGTTTACAGCTACCGATCGCGCTTTTCACATTGAAGGGTACGAAAAAATTGATTTCAGTCTACTCTATGTAGATGGCGCTTTCAAACTCGAAAATCCAGAAATTGCGGATAGCTATCGGCAATTTGGTCGCTGTCTAATGGTTGTAGACCAGACAGTGTATGGTTTGTACGGCAAGCAGATGCACGCTTACTTCCAGTATCACGAGATAGATTTAACCGTCTTTCCAGTGAGTATCAAGGAACCAGATAAAACCTTAACCACCTTTGAAAGCATCATAGATGCCTTTGTTGATTTCGGACTGGTGCGGAAAGAACCTGTATTGGTGGTTGGTGGTGGATTGACTACTGACGTAACAGGTTTTGCCTGCTCCTCCTATCGTCGTCGGACTAACTACATTCGCGTACCAACAACCCTAATTGGGCTGATTGATGCGAGTGTGGCGATCAAGGTAGCTGTGAATCACGGTAAACTAAAAAACCGCCTCGGTGCTTACCATGCTTCGCAGAAAGTAATTTTAGATTTCTCCTTCCTGAAAACTCTGCCGATCGACCAAATACGCAACGGCATGGCAGAGTTAATTAAGATCGCGGTTGTTGGCAACAAAGAAATCTTTGAATTGTTGGAAAACTACGGCGAAGCATTGCTGCACAGCCACTTTGGGTATCTAGATGGCACATCAGAACTGCGAGAAGTGGCGCATCGCTTAACCTACAATGCGATTCAATCAATGCTAGCCTTAGAAGTACCAAACCTGCACGAGCTAGATTTGGATCGAGTGATTGCCTATGGTCACACTTGGAGTCCGACGCTGGAACTAACACCGGAAATTCCGATGTTCCACGGCCATAGTGTCGCCATCGATATGGCTTTTTCGGCGACTATTGCTCAACAACGGGGCTACATTTCGATCGCCTCGCGCGATCGCATCCTAGGATTAATGAGTCGCCTCGGACTAGCAATTGATAGCCCTCATCTTACATCAGAATTGCTCTGGAAAGCAACAACATCCATCGCCCGTACCCGTGACGGTCTCCAACGTGCGGCCGCTCCATGCCCCATTGGTGACTGCTTTTTCATGAATGATTTGACTCGGACTGAGTTAGATGAAGCCCTAGCGGTGCATCAAAAAATCTGTCATGGCTACCCACGCAATGGCGATGGCGAGAATATGTATGTGGTACTGAACAAAGTTGGAACTCCTTCCACCGCAGGGGTATAAGGATGAGACCTGTTACCCCAGTCGGGATTTTGGCTGCGAAACTGGAAAGTCTTGTGCAGCAGGTAGAGTCAATTGATGCGATCGATCGAGCTTTCAAGGCAGAATTACAACAAGCCTACGAATTGGCAAACGGTCTCGATCCCTACCTGAACCTTTGTACCACAGCAGAATCTCCCGCCTTAGCCACCTTAGTCAAGCGCACCCAATCAGAAGATTGGAGTAAGCGATTCTCCGACGGCGAGACAGTGCGCCACTTGGAACAAGAGATGCTCTCCGGCCATGTGGAAGGGCAAATGCTCAAATTTCTCGTCCATCTGACGAAGGCACAGCGCGTGCTGGAAATCGGGATGTTTACTGGCTACTCAGCACTAGCGATGGCTGAAGCCCTGCCGGTTGATGGAGAAGTGGTAGCCTGCGAAGTCGATGCTTACGTCGCTGAATTTGCCCAGAAGTGTTTCGACGAATCGACTGCTGGCCACAAAATATCAGTGAAGGTGGCACCGGCTTTAGAAACCATGAAACAATTGGCTGCTGCTGGAGAAGTGTTCGATTTAGTGTTTATCGATGCTGATAAAGGTGGATACACAGATTATCTCGACTTACTTCTGACGACTGGTTTGTTGGCGCCCAATGGCTTGATTTGTGCCGATAATACTCTGATGCAGGGACAGCCCTATTTGTCGGATACTGCTACTGCTAACGGAATTGCGATCGCTAAATTCAACCAGGCTCTGGTTGACGATCCGCGCGTAGAGCAGGTGTTAGTGCCATTGAGAGATGGGATTACCTTGATTCGGCGCGTTTAGAGCGTGTTTTCTTGTCCCGGATCTCCCCCTAGCCTCCCTTAATCAGGGCAGGGTGGGGGATTTAGGGATTTGATATAATTCATCTGCGTTTATCTGCGTTTATTTACCTGTATCTGCGGTCAAAAAAAAGATAATTTTGCAACCGCAGATGACAATGGATTCACGCGGATTCACGCCGATGAAGAGAAGAGGGATATGAATAATTCCGATCGCGAGTGCAGAGTCTGTCACCAAAATCGATATCACTCATCTGCGTTTATCTGCGTTTATCTACCCGTATCTGCGGTCAAAAAAAAGATAATTTTGCAACCGCAGATGACAATGGATTCACGCGGATTTACGCCGATGAAGAGAAGAGGGATATGAATAATTCCGATGAAGGGCGGATTTGATATTACGTTTAATTAGAGTGCCTACTTACTATAAAATTATGCTCGAAACAATTTCAGTTGCAGCGATGCCATCTGAACAGAAAATAAATGCGGGGAATCGGCGCTTCCAAACAGCACTTAAAACAATAGCAACTCTGACTTTGTTGCTATTAGTAATGCCCCTAAATCTAACTTTGACGATAATAGCCTTACTCAGAGCCATACTTACTAAACCGTTCCAGTCGCGATCGCCTACAGCCACTCCGCAAACGATTTTGATCAGTGGCGGTAAGATGACTAAGGCATTACAGCTAGCGCGATCGTTCCACAAGGCCGGTCATCGGGTAATTTTGGTTGAAACTGAGAAATACTGGCTGACAGGTCATCGTTACTCTTGGGCAGTCGATCGCTTTTATACAGTACCAAATCCCCAGACAGAGGAATACCCGCAAGCACTCCTAAAAATCGTCCAACAAGAGGGAGTTAATGTTTACGTGCCCGTTTGTAGTCCAGTCGCCAGTTACTACGATGCCGAAGTCCAAAGCGTACTTTCTCCCCACTGTACGGTAATGCACGTAGATGTCGAAATGCTGCAAAGATTGGATGATAAATATACATTTGCCGCCGCTGCGGAAGCCTTGGGGCTGCGAGTTCCGAAGTCTTACCTAATTACAAATCCCCAGCAAGTAATTGATTTTGACTTCACTGGTGCACAGCGCAAATACATTATCAAAAGTATTCCCTACGATTCTATTCGCAGATTAGATCTCACTAAATTACCCTGCGAAACCCCAGCCGAAACTGCCACTTTTGTCAACTCTTTACCAATTTCCGAGAGTAAACCTTGGATTATGCAAGAGTATATTCCGGGACAAGAGTTCTGCACTCACAGTACAATCCGTGATGGTCATATTCAGTTGCACTGTTGCTGTGAATCATCAGCATTTCAGGTAAACTATGAAAATGTCGATCGCCCAGACATCGAAAATTGGATTCGTCAGTTTGCCAAAAGCCTCAATTTGACTGGACAAGTTTCCTTTGATTTCATTCAGGCGGCGGATGATGGACAGATTTATGCGATCGAATGTAATCCCCGCACCCATTCAGCTATCACGATGTTTTACAACCATCCCGATGTCGCCAAGGCTTATTTAGATCGCGACTCTTTACCACAAACTGTGCAGCCCTTGGCATCTAGCCGCCCGACTTACTGGATTTACCACGAAATTTGGCGATTGGTGACTAATTTGTCGTCGCCAAAGCTAGTTTCTGAGCGGTTACAAATTATTGTTCAAGGTAAAGATGCCATCTTCGATTGGAACGATCCATTACCATTTTTGATGGTGCATCATTGGCAAATCCCATTATTGTTATGGGGAAATTTGCAGAAGCCGAAAGAGTGGATTCGGATTGATTTTAATATTGGCAAACTTGTGGAAATAGGAGGAGATTGAGTATGTCAGTATTACGGGTTTTGCATTTAGTTGGATCGGCAGTCAGTGATTTTTACTGTGACTTGTCACGCCTTTACGCCCAAGATTGTTTGGAGAATACGGCTAATTCAGCACTGTATGAATTTCATATTGCCTATGTTTCTCCCGATCGCACCTGGCGTTTTCCGACATCTCTCGATAAAAGTGCGATCGAGGCCGCTCATCCCATGTCTTTAGCGGGCGCTGTGCAGGTGCTGACCGACCTAAAGATTGACGTAATGATCCCCCAGATGTTTTGCATCCCAGGCATGACTCAATACCGCAGCTTCTTCGATCTGCTGAGTATTCCTTATGTAGGTAATCCCGCAGAGTTGATGGCGCTGGTGGCTGATAAAGCGAAGACTAAGGCAGTAGTAGCAGCCGCTGGGGTAAGTGTACCGTTGGGAGAAGTTGTCCGTGCGGGCGATCGAACTTTGATTGATTTCCCGATCGTACTTAAGCCAGTGAATAGTGATAATTCCATTGGAGTGGCTTTCGTGAAAAATGCTGCTGACTATGATGCAGCTTTGCAGAAAGCATTGACTCATTCAGATGAAGTGCTAGTAGAAAAATTCATTGAATTGGGTAGAGAAGTTCGCTGTGGAATCATCGTCAAAGCAGGCGAGTTAGTCTGTTTGCCACTAGAAGAATATGCTCTAGATGCCGATACAATGCCGATTCGGAGTTATGCCGATAAGCTGAAACAAAATGACGATGGCAGCTTGGGTTATGCCGCTAAAGATAGTACCAAATCGTGGATAGTTGACATCAGCGATTCGGCAACTGAGAGAGTTTGGGATATGGCCAGAAAATCTCATATAGCTTTGGGTTGTCGCGATTATAGTCTATTTGATTTTCGGATAGATCCGCAGGGAAAACCTTGGTTCTTGGAAGCGGGGCTTTACTGTTCTTTTGCTCAGAAAAGTGTACTTTCTGCGATGACGAAAGCATCGGGAACTTCTCTGGATACTTTTTTTGAAAGTATGTTGCAAAATGCTTTATGTAAAATCCCAAATAACTAAGGAATGATATAGAGGAGACGGCAATGCCGTGTCCCTACAGTATTATTGTGGGTAGGGACACGGCACTGCCGTCTCCTAATTTCTTGAGGTCGATCGACGCGATCAGTATTTTGATATTATGGACGCGAGACTATACCAAACTTCACTTCCTATGTCAAGGATTACGAACAACGTTGTCGTAAATCCTTGTGTAATATTTGAGCTTTCCGCATACTAATCACCAGACAGAGGAAACCACAACATGATCCAAACCATATCGAAAACAATCACGTTTGATGAGTTCGTTGCTTGGTATCCAGAGAACTCTGTCCATAAGTACGAACTACATAATGGAGTAATTGTTGAAATGCCTTTAGGAACTGGCCGCCATTGCCGCGTTATAGCTTTAACCAGGGACGAAATCATCGCAGAAATCAGGCGACTGAAATTGCCTTGCTTTATCCCCGCCCACTACCTGCTCAAACCCGTCCGCAACGAGGCGGGCTACCTGCCAGACGCAGTTGTCCTAGACGAAGCAGCTCTCACAAAAGAACCGCGCTGGGATAGGGAATCCATCATCACGATGGGGTCTTCGGTGCGACTGGCTGTAGAGGTCGTCAGTACCAACTGGCGGGACGATTACCATCTCAAATTCGCCGACTACGAAGAAATGGGCATCCCCGAATACTGGATTGTGGACTACCTCGGTTTGGGCGGCCGCAAGTTCATCGGTACTCCCAAACAACCCACACTATCGGTTTGCCAGTTGGTTGACGGCGAGTATCAGGTAAAACAGTTTAAGGGCGATGACATAGTTGAATCGCTGGCTTTCCCAGAGTTGAGGTTGACTACCGAGGTGATTTTTCGAGCCGGTCTGCCTCCAACCGAGCCGAGCTAGAACGACTGGGGGGCGATCGGATATTAAAAGAATATCAAAAATTGTACTTTGTACATTGTGTAATCTTCTAGCTTTCCGCATACTAATCACCAGACAGAGGAAACCGCAACATGATCCAAACCATATCCAAAACAATCACGTTTGATGAGTTCGTTGCCTGGTATCCAGAGAACTCTGTCCATAAGTACGAACTACACAACGGAGTAATTGTTGAAATGCCTTTAGGAACCGGCGACCATTCGGAAGTTACGGGTTTTCTTTCCAGTGAAATCAATTTTGAAATCAGACGGCTGCAATTGCCTTACTTTATCCCTGGTGATTGCCTAATTAAACCCGTCCGTGACGAAGCAGGTTATCAACCAGACGTAATAGTCCTAGACAGAACCGCACTTGCAAACGAACCACGCTGGAAAAAAGAATCCGTCATCACGATGGGATCTTCGGTGCGATTGGCTGTAGAGGTTGTCAGTACGAACTGGCAAGATGATTACCTGGTTAAAGTAGCTGATTATGAAAGATTGGGTATCCCGGAATATTGGGTTGTGGATTATGCTGCTTTGGGCGGCAGACGCTTTATTGGTAATCCGAAACAACCTACTATCTCGGTTTATCAGTTGGTTGACGGGGAATATCAAATCAGCCAATTTCGGGGAAATGACATAGTTGAATCGCTGGCATTCCCAGAGTTGAAATTAACGGCAGAGAAGATTTTTCTTGCTGGTTTGCCGAACTAACCAAAGCTGTTATTCCTAGACTTTCTGGTGTGATATAATCTGAAAAAGTGCGATCGATATTTATAAAAATTTATACCGTGCCGTAATGACTACGCCGCCGAATCCGCTGACTCCGACTCCGACACCATCCCAATCGAGTCCAACTCCTGTAGTGCCATCTCCTCCAGTAAGTACGAAATTGGGTACATTCACGCAAAAGTTAGTGATGAATGTTTTAGAGGTTGTCGATCAGGTGTTATATGGGTTAATGGGTCAACTTGGGAGAACAGTTTTTGGGTCAATTCAGGATGCGATCGCGATCGGTATTCTTTTAAAACTTCCCGGTTTAATCGGTGAAATTATTATCGGTAAAGATTTTTCAGGTTTCGATATTTGTCTAAAAGAAAGCCCTTGGGGTGTATCTCGTTATGCTTGTTTCATTATTGTAGCTTCTGATTTTTTGTTGTGGATAGTTCTCGCAGGTCGAATTATTGGTAGATTTTGGGCAGATTTAAAAGATTTGAAAAATAATCCCTAGGAGATATTTGATATGACTTTAGTCAACCGCAAACAAATTAGTCTTTATGAAGAAGCTGAAGCTGGATTAAATTCTTTAGTCAAGCAAACGGCTCAAGTTGGTGTTGGTTTGTTGGGGATACTGTTGCTGACAGGAGGAAGTCCGCCAGCTTTGACAGTAGGGTTAAGTGTAGTTGGGGGAATTGCGTTTGTTGCTTGGAGCGAAGAGAAGCGACTGACTAAATTTTATGCGAGGCAGACTCAGCTAATACAGAATTCTGTCATTGCGAGTGAAACGAAGCAATCGCAACTCAAACATCATCCTGTCATTGCGAGTGGAACAAAGCAATCGCAAATTCCTAATACCAGTGAGTCTGAGCCGACTAAATTTGAGGGACGACAATCGCAACTTCCTAACTCTAGTGAGTCTGAATTGCTTGCAAATGACATCAAACAAATCCTTGAAGCAGATACAGATAATTTATCGGAATTGATGAAACAGGCTGGTCTAAATCCAGATAAAGATTTAGCAGGAGCTGATTTAAGTAGTGTTAAAGCAGTTGGCTGCAAATTGAGCCGATTCAATCTCAGTGGCGCTGACTTAGATAATACCGATTTGAGTCGTACCGATCTGAGTTTTGCGAACTTAAGCAATGCTAAACTAACAAACGTAAAACTTTGTCGCGCTGACTTAAGTGGTGCTGACTTGAGAAATGCTTTGCTAATGGATGCCGACTTGAGTTTTGCCGACTTAAGCGATGCGGACTTGAGCGGTGCCGATTTGATTAATGCTGACTTAAGCAATGCCAATTTAAGCAATGCCAATTTGCACAATGCTAATTTGACAGCGACCAACCTGAGTACCGCCAATTTGAGCGATGCTAACTTGAGCAGTGCCAACTTGAGTGATGCCGATTTGAGCAATGCCGACTTGAGCAATGCCAATCTGAGCACTGCCAAAGTAGAAAGTTCTCGATTTGGTAACAATGCCGGACTATCTGAAGATGCAAAGTATGAACTACAAAACCGAGGTGCAATCTTCCCGCAAGATTTCCCGCAAGACGAACGGATACTTGAATACGAGCTATAATAGTTGGGTAACTTTGGGGTAAGTAAAAAACTAACATGAATCAAACTTCTACAGTTACGATCGCCAATACATCTTATAAAATCCTCGCAGAACTCTCTGCAAACTCTGGAAAATCAATCCAAGCAGTTCTCGAACAAGCGATCGAACAATACCGAAGACAACAGTTTTTAGAAGCAGCAAACCAAGCTTATATTGCTCTACGCAATAACTCCGAAGCTTGGCAAGAAGAACTTGAAGAACGATCGGTCTGGGATATTACTTTAGAGGATGGTTTAGAATGACCTCAGCAGCAAAACCATCACGCGGTGATATATGGCTGATTGACTTGAATCCAATACGAGGACGCGAGCAGTCTGGCAAGCGTCCCTGTCTGATAGTATCTGTAGATTCATTCAATCAGGGTGCTTCGGCATTAGTCGTTGTGCTGCCAGTTACATCTAAGGATAAGGGAATCCCCTGGCACGTTGAAGTTAACCCTCCAGAAGGAGGACTTAGACAGCGAAGTTTCATCAAATGTGAAGATGTACGCTCAATTAGTATAGAAAGACTTTTTGAACTGTGGGGCGCAGTTTCTCCAACAACATTAATGATGGTAGAGGAAAGACTGCGTATTCTTTTAAATTTATAGAGAATCATCATATAAAATAATTCTGTACTGTGATAGATTTCCAGCGCAGAAACTCCCAAAAATCCGGTTTATTTGGTTTTGATGCTGAATTCCCGGTTCAAATTCACGCAACCTTGCAATTTTAGAAATTGTGTGATACCATAAAACGTTCTTGAAAATAGCGCAACAGCAAATATTACTGCATGGCAACGAAGCCAACGATCGCATTTACCCACCTCGGCTGCGAAAAAAATCGCATTGATACCGAACACATGATTGGCTTGCTGGCTCAAGCAGGCTATGAAGTCGATTCTAATGAAGAATTAGCGGATTACGTCGTCGTCAATACTTGCAGTTTTATCCAAGCTGCGCGAGAAGAATCAGTCCGCACCCTGGTAGAATTAGCCGAAGCTAATAAAAAAGTAGTCATCACTGGCTGCATGGCACAGCATTTTCAGCAGCAATTGCTGGATGAATTGCCCGAAGCCGTCGCAATTGTCGGCACTGGTGATTATCATAAAATAGTCGATGTGATGCAAAGGGTCGAAAAGGGCGATCGAGTTTCCCTCGTCTCTAGTGAACCTACTTACATCGCTGACGAAACTACTCCTCGCTATCGCACAACATCGGAAGGTGTCGCTTATCTGCGAATAGCCGAAGGCTGTGACTACCGTTGCGCTTTTTGCATTATCCCGCACTTGCGCGGAAATCAACGATCGCGCACCATAGAATCTATTGTCGCTGAAGCTAAGCAATTAGCCTCCGAAGGGGTAAAGGAAATTATCCTAATTTCTCAAATTACCACCAACTACGGCAAAGATATTTATGGCGAACCCAAACTAGCCGAATTACTCCGCGCTTTGGGCGAAGTAGATGTACCTTGGATTCGGATGCACTACGCCTATCCTACAGGTTTGACTCCCCAAGTTGTCGAAGCCATCCGCGAAACTCACAACGTTTTGCCATACTTAGATTTACCGCTGCAACATTCCCATCCCGAAGTTCTGCGCGCGATGAATCGGCCTTTTCAAGCTGGGATTAATGATGCTATAGTCGATCGCCTGAAAGCATCAATTCCTGGTGCCGTGATGCGGACAACTTTTATAGTCGGCTTCCCTGGCGAAACAGACGAACACGCAGCACACTTGCTAGAATTTGTCAAGCGCCACGAATTCGATCACGTCGGAGTATTCACATTTTCCGCCGAAGAAGGCACCCCAGCCTACAGCTTGCCAAATCAACTCCCAGCAGAAAAAATGGAAATTTGGCGAAATGCAGTTATGGCGGCACAACAACCTATATCATTAAAAAAGAATCAAGAATCTGTCGGTCAGGTAGTTGATGTCCTGATAGAACAAGAACAACCAGAGACAGGTGAGTTGATTGGTAGATCCGCCCGGTTCTCCCCAGAAGTAGACGGACTCGTCTATGTGACAGGAGAAGCACGGCTGGGATCGATCGTACCTGTGAAAATTACAGACGCAGATTTCTACGACCTTCATGGTCAAGTAGAAATCGCTCGAACTGTCTCGTTAGCTAAAGCAGTATCAGCCCCCCGCTAGGAGCGTAGCCTCGCGTCGGGATGAGTGCCAGTGAGTTGACGATTCCACTCCCGCGAGTCGAATTCCAAGCCGTGCTGTGGAACAGCGACGGGGTGGATGAGGAAACGAGCAATTCTTCTGATAAAATTGGTACATCTTGACCACCAATGCCGTAAGCGAAAACCAAGCTCATAGGTACGTGTTGCCAGAAAAAGTATGGGTCTTGGAAGGACTCCTGCCCGGGCGAGGCAATGTAAGACCAATAGAATTACGGAGTTCTGGCGGCTGTTGCCAATGAATTGGGAAGCCCGTGCTCTACCGCAGGTCAGCGTCGGGTAGTTCACTGTTTTGTTTCTGAATGTAAAGAGTTATGCTAATATAAAGTCAGAAACCAGCGGGGAGAATTTGAGATTGCTTCGCCGTCCGCCCTACACCACAACGGTATCCCGAAAGAGTGTTGAGATGGATAGGCGGTAACGGTAGTCCAAAAACGGATAGAAGCCGCCGACGCCAGGAGTAGAGAGATTAAAATTTTAGACGCTAGTTCAAGCTGCCAGATTCATCTGTGGAGTAAATCTAAAATCTAAAATCTAAAATCTAAAATCGACTGACGGTCGCTACATACCCTGTTGAATCCCGCAGGCGACGGATTGCGGGATAGCGCCTGAACCAACAAAACTGTAACTACTATATATGTAGTAAAGTGGGGCTGGTCATCATCCTCACTATAAAATGCCCTAGAGAGAAAGCTTGCAAGTACCTCAAAGGAAGTCCAATGTACTGTTTAAAGAATGTTGGAAGCCGATAACCCCACCGCTGGCGGTTGGTATCGGTGATGTCAGAAAATCAAAGACGGCTGTCGAATCGGTAAATTAGTCACCATCGACGGAGCTGCCCTATACTCGATTGCTATTTGAAAAGGTGCGCGCAGGCGCAGCACCATACAGAACTCACAATGAGTTCCTGCCCTAGAGCAGAAATCCGCATCCGAGTTGGGCAACTTAGAAGGCTAAGACTCGTTATTAGGAGAATTAATGAATTTATTGTTTGAAGGTTTGGGTCTTTCCGAAGAACTCGTTCTCCATCTGGAAACACTCGGCTTTACAGAACCTACTCCCATCCAAGTACAAGCAATTCCGCACCTGCTAGCAGGCCGCGACGTTGTGGGTCAAGCTCAAACTGGAACGGGCAAAACGGCAGCATTCTCGTTGCCCATCTTGGAGCGGATTGATTTAGATCTAACTGCGGTGCAAGCATTGGTGCTCACACCGACTCGCGAATTGGCCATGCAGGTAACTGAAGCCATCCGCGATTTGAGCGGTATCAGCAGCGACGGCCCGGTAAAAGTCGGTCGCTCTCTGCAAGTTCTGACCGTGTACGGCGGTCAATCGATCGATCGCCAAATGCAGCGTTTGAAGCGCGGCGTTCACATTGTTGTCGGTACACCCGGACGCATATTGGATATGCTCAGCCGCGGCAGCCTGAAACTCGACAAGGTACAGTGGCTGGTTTTGGATGAAGCTGACGAAATGCTGAGCATGGGCTTTATCCAAGATGTGGAAAGAATCTTGGATGCTGCACCAAAAGACCGTCAAACGGCATTTTTCTCGGCGACGATGGAAGCTTCTATTCGGAAATTGGTAGCGCGGCATTTGCGGAACCCAGTCAACGTCACAGTAGAACAACCAAAAGCAACGCCGAAACGCATCAGCCAAGGCGTGTATATGGTTCCCCGCGGCTGGTCTAAGGCAAGAGCTTTGCAGCCAATCCTAGAAATGGAAGACCCGGAATCGGCGCTGATTTTTGTGCGGACTCGGCAGTCGGCGGCGGAACTTACTAGCCAACTGCAAGCAGCAGGCCACAGCGTTGACGAATATCACGGTAATTTGAATCAGGCACAGCGGGAACGTTTGCTGCATCGGTTCCGCCAATGTCAAGTCCGCTGGGTAGTGGCGACTGATATTGCTGCGCGGGGTTTGGATGTGGATCACTTGACTCACGTTATTAACTACGATTTGCCCGATAGCGTAGAAAGCTACGTTCACCGGATCGGACGCACGGGCCGGGCCGGCCGCGAAGGAACTGCGATCACGCTGATTCAACCAGTGGATCGCCGCAAATTGCGCTTGATTGAACGCCACGTGCGATCGAGCTTGACTGTACGAAACATTCCGACACGGGCACAAATTGAAGCTCGTCAGTTGGAAAAGATGCAGGGTAAAGTTCGCGAAGCTTTGGCTGGCGAACGAATGGCATCTTTCTTGCCTCTGGTGTCTCAGTTGTCCGAGGAATACGACTCCCATGCGATCGCCGCAGCAGCTTTGCAAATGGCCTTCGATCAAAGCCGTCCGGCTTGGATGGGCGCGGATTACGCTCAACAAGAAGATCCCCCTATTGGTGGAGAAAACAGCGTCAAGCCAATTTTGATCAAGAAGCGGGCTAAGACTGGCGCGCCGACTAATTCAGTCGGTTCGAGCGTTCCTGCTCCCGTTCCCCAGAACAGCTAATTAGTAGGGTGCGCGCTGCGCGCCTTATTTTCTAACTGGTAGGGTGCGAAATTCGCACCTTATTTTTTTATGTGTGGAATTAATCTATAGGTACGTAGTTGCGCTTCAGCGCTCTTTCATAGATATAAAGAGCGCTGAAGCGCAACTACGTACCTTGACTGCACGTGATGCTCAATACTTGTTTTCAGCAAACCTAAAAATCCTCTGAAGTAACAAGGACTGAAGTCCTCACTACAAACCTCTACAGGGGGATTTTTGGAAGGTTGTGTAGTATTTTAGTTGAGCTGCGTGCCGACAATAATCTTTTGCACGCGATCGCCCTTCAGTTCCAAAACCAAATTAGAAGCCTTTTGGTCGTTGCTGTAAGTCAACCGACTCACTCCACCCTGCACGGATTGCGAGCTGTAACCGTAAGTTTTAAGGACTTTTTGACTTTTATCTCCTACCTTAATACTACTCGTTGTTACGTACTTGGGATTCGTAGTAGAAATTAAATAAACTTTGCCATTCCAGGCTGCTACCGTCAATTTCGAGTAGGTTAGCGTGCGAATCTTGCCACCCATAGCCTTGCTACCCGGTTTAGTTTCATCCCGCTGCGGTTTGCCCAACTTGCGTTTAGCCTCTTCTACAGACATCCCCAAACGAACTGGGCCAATCCCCAAGCGCGAATAGTCGATCGCCGCCGGCTTTTGTGTGGCGTTCAACATACTTTCTAGAGCCACAACAGTTTGATTCATACCCACAACAGGGCGAATTAAAGCAGCAAATCCGAAGCTCGAAATTGCGATATTGAGCATGATGCCAGCAACGGCTGTTGTCACAAACAATCTTACCATTTTTTTATACCTTTATTTTGCAGTTTATTCCTGCAATACCCTGTTATATCCGGATAAATACTAATGATTGCGGGCGAATACAATTCGCTCCTAAACAGCCAAAGTCCGCCTGCGAGGACTAAAGGAGTAAGGATATTCATCCCCAAAAATATAACATAGAGAAATCCGGTTTTAGTAGGGGGCGTACCCCCGTGCTCGTCTTTATTCGGGGTTTATGAATACCAACACCATTTTACGTTTAATTAGCGCGAATACTTCATCACCGGAATGGGTGTGATATCCTAACAAAAGCCCTTTCTCCATAAAATTTGCAATTTAGATGACCGCCATAGATTCCACTAAACACCAGAAATCTAAAGCCCTGAAACCGGGCAGCCGCCGCCCCGCTAAAGAACTTTGCAGCGAGTGCGGTTTGTGCGATACATATTATATCCATTATGTCAAGGAAGCTTGCGCTTTCTTAACTCAGCATATCGCAGAACTGGAAGAGGAGATTCACGGGCGATCGCGCAATCTCGACAATCCCGACGATTGGTACTTCGGCGTCAGTCAAAATATGATGGCGGCTAAGAAAAAAGAACCAATAGAAGGCGCTCAGTGGACGGGAATTGTCAGCTCAATTGCGATCGAAATGCTGGAAAAAGGCATTGTTGAAGGTGTTGTCTGCGTTCAAAATACCAAAGAAGACCGCTTTCAACCGATGCCTATAATTGCGAGAAATCGCGAAGAAATTCTCGCTGCAAAAGTCAACAAGCCAACTCTATCTCCCAACCTTTCAGTGTTGGAACAAATCGAGAAGTCGGGGATGAAACGGCTGTTAGTAATTGGCGTCGGCTGTCAAATTCAAGCATTGCGTACAGTCGAGAAACAACTCGGTTTAGAAAAGCTCTACGTTCTCGGAACTCCCTGTGTAGATAATGTTAGCCGCGCGGGCTTACAGAAATTCCTAGACACGACTAGCCGTTCTCCTGAAACGGTGGTATCTTACGAGTTTATGCAAGACTTTAACGTTCACTTCAAACACGAAGATGGTTCTACGGAAAAAGTGCCATTTTTCGGATTGAATACAAAAGAATTGAAAGATGTGTTTGCTCCTTCTTGTTTGAGCTGTTTTGATTACGTTAATTCCTTAGCAGATTTAGTGGTGGGCTACATGGGCGCACCTTTTGGCTGGCAGTGGATTGTGGTACGAAATGATACCGGACAAGAAATGTTAGACTTGGTAATGGATCAGCTAAACACTCAGCCGGTGATGTCTCAGGGAAACAGAAAAGAGGCTGTTCAACAAAGTATTCCAGCTTACGAGAAAGGTGTGACTTTGCCGATGTGGGCGGCGAAGTTGATGGGAGTGTTTATTGAGAGAATTGGGCCGAAGGGTTTGGAATATGCTCGGTTTTCAATTGATTCTCATTTCACTCGCAATTATCTGTATGTGAAGCGGAATTATCCCGAAAAATTGGAGGCTCACGTGCCGGAATATGCTAAGCGGATTGTCGGGCAGTATAAGTTGCCAGAGGTTTAAGCTGGTAGGGTGCATGATATTATGCCCTGTTAATTACTATTAATAAAAAATGTTTGTAGTGAGGACTTTAGTCCTCGGATGGATGCGGACTAAAGTCCTCACTACAAACCAGTTTTTTTGTGGTAGCTAACTGACGCGCACTACTCCTTGGGCGATTGAAATTATGCAACTCCAAAGCCTGTATATTCGCGCGCGTAAGTTGGCTGAAGTCCTAGCACAATATCCTCTTTGGGTATTCCCATTTCTACCAATTCGTCAGCAATCTGCCTGTCTGTTTGATTTCGCTGAATCCAGATTTTGCCATTTTTAATATCCAAATGAAACACACAGTTATACACGCGGCGGTGTGTGTCCCATCCTAAATCGATGACAAGATAGCGATCTTTTTCTTTGTCAAAAATTGTTTCTACTTCAATTTCTCCGTTAATTGGTGCTATCTTGCTGTCTTCAATTAGCAGCTTTTGAATGCACTGACGGTAATGCTCTAGTCGATCCATTTGACTATTGCCTCCTGAGTTGATTTTAAATAGATATGTAAACTTGTAGGGTGCGTCAGCTAGAAGCTGCTGGATGATTCAACAAATAATCCTACTGACGCACCCTACGAGTCTACGCCTGAGCCGTCAGCTCCTTGCAGTAAACTATCTTGTCATGGCCTGCTTTGTAGAAGTCGCGAATCCGCGCTTCTTCGTCGTAACCGCACTTGCGGTAGAACGATCGCACGCGATCGAACTCCGGGAGTCCCGACGTTTCCACCAGCAACACGCGCCCGCTCCGCGCCATCAAGGTTTGTTCCATGTAGCGCAGCAATGTCGCACCGCGTCCTTGTCCCTGGCGATCGGGTAAGATGGCGATTAATTGCAAGTTCCACGTGCGATCGGTCATTGGTTCGAGCTCGCAGTAGGCGACACCCACGGGCCCGCCGTCGTCATCGGTAATCCAGAAGCGATCGCCATCGTTGTTAGTGGCGAAGTAATCGGCTAGCACATTCCTACAAATCAGCAGCGTGTTCCTTCAACTCGTTCAAAGAAACGTATTCCAAAGTTAAGACATGAGTCGCCGACAAAACCACAAGTGGCGCACATCCAGCATCCATTGCTTCCTTCCAGCGCGAAGCACACAAACACCAACAATCCCCTGGCTTCAATCCCGGAAATTTAAAATCGGGAACCGGGGTACTCAAATCGTTTCCCATTCTTTTGGTGTACTTCAAAAACTCTTCTGTCACTTTTGCACAAACGGTGTGAGCCCCTAAATCTCC
Source organism: Microcoleus sp. PH2017_05_CCC_O_A (assembly GCF_020738785.1). Lineage (NCBI taxonomy): Bacteria > Bacillati > Cyanobacteriota > Cyanophyceae > Oscillatoriales > Microcoleaceae > Microcoleus > Microcoleus sp. PH2017_05_CCC_O_A. Next base: position 28,392 of record NZ_JAEQCB010000032.1, read on the forward strand.
GCCACCCGTATTGCATTTTCCGTCCCGATAATAGCCTGTCATGGGCGATGTGCAGCAAGTTTCTAATTTTGTTCCCAGCACATTTGTCGCTTCCGTAACCATCGCAACTCCTCCACACAACTCTGCGATCTAATTTTACACAAAAGGTGGTTTTTTATATATCTTTTTCCATTGCAAAGTTGATGAATTTTTGTCCTCTCCGTTCTACTTCTTGCTTTTTGATCGTCATAAATCCGTGGGTTTCAAAAAAAGGTCTAGCTGTAATGCTGGCTTCGGTAAATAACTTTCTAAGTCCTAACTCTTTGGCTTTTAACTCGATTTGTGTTAAAATTAGCGTCCCAACTCCTTGTCTTTGAAAGTTTTTGTGACAGTAAAAGCGATCGATATGGCCGTTGATTTCTAATTCTCCAAAACCTGCGATTGTATCGCCCTCTTCTGCTACGAAGGTAAATTTACTGCTTAAACTTTGCATCCACTTTTGAATGTCGGTATCTGCTGGCGCCCAAGCATCTACTTGGGCTGTTGTGTAATCGCGGATATTTACTTCGTGCACTGTGTCATAGAACAGTTTGACAATTTTTTCAGTGTCGCCGATTTCGTAGGTTCGTACTTTCATGAGATTTAAGGTGCAGATTCCCACGATCGATTCGGGGCTTTTATGTGGAGATTGATGGCGGGGTGTTTTGGATTTCTGGCTCAAATCGCCGCGACAAATTGACTCCAAAGATAATTTTACTGCACCCCTTGACAAGCTCTGGTAGTCTGTGCAACATTAATTATAACAACTGTTCGATATACTTATATTTTCCAATATCAGCCGTCAAAAGCTTTTTGTGTATTCGTTTATACTATATCGGATGTTCGATATAGGAATATTTGGTCGATCGCCCTTAAATCTCCGATAACCTAGGATCTAGAATCAAAAATCTGAAGATCGATCCATGCCAAAAATAGTTGACCGCGAATTGTACCGCAAAGAATTACTGAACAAAAGTTTTGAGCTTTTTGCCGAAAAAGGCTATTCCTCCGTCACAATGCGAGAAATTGCCTCAGGAATTGGAGTTTCTACAGGAACCCTTTACCACTATTTCCCGAGTAAAGAAAGTTTGTTCGAGCAGTTAATTGTATATTTGAGCTATGAAGATACAAAAGAAGAAGCACTGGCTGAGTTAGGAAATCCACCAACTCTCGGAGAAAAAGTTGAACAACTGATGAATTATCTCAGCGGAATTGAAGATTATATGCTGAAGAATCTGTTAATTACCTTCGAGTTTTGCCACCAAAAAACTCGCAAAGAGATTGATAGCAATCAAGCACTCCAGCTAGCAGGAAAGCGTTATGAAGAGGCACTCATTTGCTACCTGGGTATCTCCGATCCAGCGCTCGCTAAATTTGTCATTTGTTATATTGACGGTTTGGTGGCAAGAAGATTTTATCAAGGCGAAAGGATATCTTTTACAGAACAAGCGAATGTATTAAAAAATATATTACTCGCTTATTTAGAAAAAAAACAATCGCACATTTAGGAGGAATATGAATTTTCAATTTTTCATCAAGCCTAAAAATCCATTGGTAATGGGATTGGTAGTTGCTGGCGCTGCTATTAGCATCGGTACAACTTTTTACGGTATTTCTCAGTTTGGATCTTTAGCTAAAAATGCTGAACCTTTACCCGTAGAAACACCGCCGCCCAGGAAAATCACGGCTTTGGGAAGACTGGAACCGCTGGGGGAAGTGATTCGCTTGGGGGTGTCGCAGGCGTTGGATGGCGATCGCGTGGCGAAGCTTTTAGTCAAAGAGGGCGATCGCGTGAAAGCAGGGCAGTCGATCGCAATTTTGGATGCGGGCGATCGGCTAAAATCTGCTTTAGACGAAGCCAAAGAAAAAGTCAAAGTTGCTGAAGCCAGTTTAGCAAAGGTAAAAGCCGGGGCAAAGTCGGGAGAACTTGCAGCACAATCTGCGACAATTGGCAAGCTAGAAGCCCAATTGCAAGGAAACCAGGCGGCACAACAAGCAACAGTCGATCGCATTCAAGCGCAATGGAAAGGAGAAAAAACCGCACAGCAAGCAACCATCAGCAGAATAACCGCACAATGGCAAGGAGAAAGAAAAGTACAAACAGCCACAATTAGTCGCATAACTGCACAATGGCAAGGAGAAAAAACAGCACAAACAGCAGCAATTAACAAATTAAAAGCCGAGTCAAATAATGCCCAAACCGAATACCTGCGGCACAAAGAACTTGTTACCGAAGGCGCAATTTCTAACTCCGTCATGGACAGCAAACGACTGTCATTAGAAACAAGTCGCCAGGAACTTAAAGAAGCCGAAGCAAATCTCAGCCGCATCAACAGTACGGCCAAGCAGCAGCTTAAAGAAGGCGAAGCAAATCTCACCCGAATTAACAGTACAGGAATCCAGCAACTCAACGAAGCAGAAGCAAATCTTGCCAGAATTAACAGTACAGCAATCCAGCAGTTAGCAGAAGCAGAAGCAACACTTAAGCGCATCAAAAATAGTGGCAGCGAAGAACTAAAAGAAGCCCAAGCAACTCTCGACAAAATAGGCGAAGTGCGCCCGGTAGATATCCAAGCAGCCCAAACCGAAATCAACAGCGCCATCGCCCAAGTCAAGCGCGCCGAAACCGAATTAAATCAAGCTTACATCCGCACTCCCAACGCCGGAAAAATCCTCAAGATTCACACCCGCGCCGGGGAAAAAATTAGTGATGACGGCATTGCAGACGTAGGAGAAACTCAGCAAATGGTAGTCGTTGCCGAAGTTTACCAAACCGACATCAGCAAAATCAAGGTTGGGCAAAAAGCAGGTGTTACCAGCCAAGCATTTTCAGGAGAATTGCCGGGAACTGTTAAAGAAATCGGCTTAAAAGTCAGCAAGCAAAACGTGTTTAGCAACCAGCCAGGAGAAAACTTGGACAGCCGAGTTGTGGAGGTGAAAATTCACCTGAATCCTGAAGCTAGCAAAAAAGTTGCGGGATTGACAAATTTGCAGGTACAAGTAGCAATTCAAAATTAGGGAGATTGAGAAACATGGGAGAATTGGGGCCAGATCCAAACCGACCGTATCCGATGGTAGACCAGCGCCGGGTTTGCTTTATCAAAAACTTTATTAAATCGCCCAATATTATTGTCGGCGATTACTCTTACTACGACGATCCGATCGACCCGGAAAATTTCGATAGAAACGTACTTTACAATTACGGGAGTGATAAATTAATTATTGGTAAATTTTGTGCGATCGCCACCAACGTCAAATTCATCATGAACGGTGCAAATCACAAACTCGATGGCATTTCTACCTATCCATTTCCAGTCTTTGGGAACGGCTGGGAAACAGCGATGAATCTATTAATCGAACTACCAACTAAAGGCGATACAATTATTGGTAATGATGTTTGGATAGGTTACGAATCGGTGATTATGCCGGGAGTTAAAATCGGCGACGGTGCAATTATTGCTGCTAAATCTGTTGTAGTAAAAGATGTTCCCGCTTACACCGTTGTCGGCGGAAATCCCGCTGGTTTAATTAAGCAGCGTTTCAGCGATGCTGAGGTGGCGCAATTATTACAAATGCGCTGGTGGGATTGGGAAGTTGACAAGATTTCGCGCCATATTAACTTAATTATGCAATCCGATATTCAAGCGCTGAGTAATGCCGATCAGACTTAGGCAATCGCCGACAAAGAAACCGGATTTTTTACCGATATTAAAGGCTGCGATGCAATATCTTCGCAAAAAACCCGGTTTCTGCCCACCGGATGAGCCCAATTACCGCACTCGCCGACAAAGAAACCGGGTTTTTACCGAAATTAAAGGCTACGATGCAATATCTTCGTAAAAAACCCGGTTTCTGCCCACCGGATTATCCCAATTCCCAATTCCCAATTCCCAATTCCCAATTCCCAATTCCCCAAATATTATGTTTCGCAAAACACCCCTTGCTTGGTTGCAAGTAACCAGAGAAAAAACCCGCCTCGCTGTTGCTATCGCCGGAATTGCCTTTGCAGATATTCTGATTTTTGTGCAACTCGGCTTTCAAGATGCACTCTTCGATTCTGCTGTTAAGCCGCACGAAAGTTTACAGACAGATTTAGTGTTAATCAATCCTCAATTTGAAACTTTTGCTGCGGTAAAACAGTTCAAAAGAGAGCGACTTTATCAAGCACAAGGAGTCGCGGGAGTCAAGTCTGTCACTTCTTTATATATTGGGATGGGACAGTGGCGAAATCCCACAAACCGCACTACGCGAGGAATTTTAATTTTTGGCATAGATCCTGGCAACACAACATTTATTTTGCCAGATGTCAATCAGAATTTGGCTCAACTTCAAAAGTTCAATAATGTGTTATTTGACCAAGCTTCTAGACCTGAGTATGGGGAAATTGCCAATATTTTTAATACACAATCTACCCTCGAAACTGAACTTAACAAACGAAATATTCAAGTAGGAGGAGTATTTACTCTCGGTACTTCTTTCGTGGCTGATGGCAATGTCATTGCTAGCGATTCTACTTTCATGAATTTATTTCCAGAACGCAAACCAGATGAAATTGATGTGGGTTTAATTCAGTTGCAACCGGGGGCTGACATCCTCAAAGTTCAATCAATGTTGAAAGCTATTTTGCCGGATGATGTGAAAGTTCTGACTTTAGCAGAATTTGCGGAAATTGAAAAGGCTTATTGGGGAAATGCTACTCCGATTGGTTTTATTTTTGGATTTGGTACGATTATCGGATTCATTGTTGGTTTGATTATTGTTTACCAAATTTTGTATTCAGATGTTTCCGATCACTTGGCTGAGTACGCGACTTTAAAAGCTATGGGATATAGCGATCGCTATTTAGTCGGAGTTTTAGTTCAGGAAGCTTTGTTATTAGCTATTTTGGGTTTTATGCCGGGAATTGTTTTGGCTAACGGACTGTATTCCCTAGCGCAGTCTGCTACATTGCTGCCAATTGCAATGACAACAAATCGAGCGACTACTGTGTTGGGTTTGACGATTGTGATGTGTACTGGTTCTGGGGCGCTGGCTTTGCGGAAATTGCGATCGGCAGATCCGGCAGATATTTTCTAAGCTGTTGTGGCATTTTAATTTAATTTTTGGGCGGGCTAGAAGCCCACCCCACAAGAGATGGAAGAAACAGGATTGCCAAAATTAAATGTGTACCAGCTTAGAACCAAACAAAATACCTCCATTAATTGTGGCACGGGCGTCTCGCCCGTGACTTATAGAAAAAACACAAAAAATCACCATGCAAACCCTAAACTCTCCCGCCAACTTCGACGAAACCATAACAAATCAAGCTGTAATATCAGTCAAAAACCTCAACCATTACTTCGGTAAAGGTTCCCTGAAAAAACAAGCTTTATTTGATATTAATCTCGATATCAACTCTGGGGAAATCGTAATTATGACGGGGCCTTCTGGTTCGGGTAAAACAACTTTACTGACGATGTTAGGCGGCCTGCGTTCGGCTCAAGAAGGGAGTCTCAATATTCTGGGGGAAGAAATACGCGGCGCTAGTAAGAATCAGTTAACTAAGTTGAGAAAGCAAATTGGTTATATTTTTCAAGCGCATAACTTGATGACGTTTTTGACGGCTAAGCAAAATGTGCGGATGTCTTTGGAATTACATAAGGAAATGCTAAATCAGAATATGGATGCTTTGTCAATATCCATGTTGGAAGCTGTTGGTTTGGGAGAACGGGCTAATTATTACCCAGAAAATCTGTCGGGAGGACAAAAACAAAGGGTGGCGATCGCCCGGGCGTTAGTCAGTCGGCCTAAAATAGTCTTAGCTGATGAACCTACGGCGGCTTTGGACAAACAATCCGGGCGAGATGTGGTGGAGATCATGCAGACACTTGCAAAGGAACAAGGCTGCACGATTTTGCTAGTGACGCACGACAATCGGATTCTCGATATTGCCGATCGCATTATCTACATGGAAGACGGACGTTTAGTCACAAATTTAGCCGATCGACCTTAATCAGATGTCAACAAATCTCTTACAAAAGTTCTTTTTATCAAATTTTGGGACGGGCAAGATGCCCATCCCACAATATTTTCTTTTATTGTGGGATGGGCATCTTGCCCGTCCTAATTATTTTTGTAAGATATTCGCTACTTGGCCGGGCCCACGGCCTCGATCGCATCTTCAAGCGCGATCGACACATGAGTCCAATGAGTACCCCCTTGACAAAAAGCCACATAGGGTTCTCGCAGAGGCCCGTCTGCTGAAAACTCCGAGGTGCTGCCATCAATAAAAGTACCACCAGCCATCACCAACTGACTTTCGTACCCCGGCATCGGCCCCGGTACCGGGTCTAAATACGAACCGACTGGGGAATTTTGCTGCACCGCCCGACAGAAAGCAATTAACTTATCAGCAGAACCGAATTCGATCGCCTGAATCACATCCCTGCGCCTCGCCAAAGGAATCGGATTCACCCGATAACCCAACTTATAAAAAACATAAGCCGTCAAATGATTACCCTTCATCGCCTCGCCCACAAACCCCGGGGCCAGGAACAAACCCTGAAACAGCAAGCGGTTCAAATCAAAAGTCGCGCCCCCGCTGCTGCCGATTCCCGGCGCTGTCAAGCGACAAGTTGCCGCCTCCACCAGATCGGCCCTCCCGGCCACGTAACCGCCCGCAGGGACGATCGTACCCCCCGGATTTTTGATTAAAGAACCCGCCATCAGATCTGCACCCACAGCAGTAGGTTCGCAATCATCAACAAACTCGCCGTAACAATTATCAACAAAGCAAATTGTGTTACGATTCTGATGTTTGACTAGATCGACGATTTTTTTAATCTCAGAAATAGACAGACTCGATCGCCAAGAATAACCGCAAGAGCGCTGGATCAAAACCAGGCGAGTTTTTGTTGAAATAGCAGAGCTCAGTGCCCGCCAATCCACAGTTCCTTCGCGAGTTAGAGGCAACTCACGGTAGCTAATGCCGAACTCAATAAGTGAACCTTGACCTTGCCCCCGCAAGCCGATCACTTCTTCTAAAGTATCGTAGGGAGAACCAGCAACTGCCAACATTTCGTCACCAGGACGTAGGATGCCAAACAGAGCACAGGCGATCGCGTGAGTACCCGAAACAAACTGTACCCGCACCGCTGCCGCCTCGGCCCCTACCACTTCGGCAAACACCCCGTCCAAAGTCTCCCGCCCTAAATCATCGTGGCCGTAACCCGTAACACCTGCAAAATGGTGGACTCCAACCCGGTGGCTGCGAAAAGCTTTTAAGACTCGTTGAAGATTTTGCTTGACTGTCGCGTCAATACCAGAAAAAATCTGAAAGAGTGCCTGTTCTGCTTCCTGTAGCCGTGAAACGCTATTCATCTATACCTCGCTCACCATTTGCGTGCGCGCTGCTGATTATCGCGTAAATGCGGCCCCTAGTTTGTAAACATAATATCTTCATGACGATTGCAACTTCCAAAAAAACTTCTCCTGATTGGCCTGTTGTAGGCTTTATGGCCTTTCTGCACACCGGCGCTCTATTTGCTTTGCTGCCGGGTAATTTTAGCTGGTCTGCTGTCGGCCTAGCAGTATTCCTGCACTGGGTAACAGGTGGTTTAGGAATTACTCTCGGATTTCACCGCCTCGTTACCCACCGTAGTTTTCAAACACCGAAATGGCTAGAGTATTTTCTAGTTATTTGCGGTACTCTGTCCTGTGAAGGCGGCCCGATCGACTGGGTAGGAATGCACCGGTTACACCACATCCATTCCGACACGGAAGAAGATCCCCACGATTCTAATCAAGGCTTCTGGTGGAGCCACATGGGTTGGATGATCTCAGATTTGCCGATGAGAGTTCAAATCCCCCGCTTTACAAAAGACATTGGCGACGACCCAGTATACAAGTTTCTCCAAGCATATTTTATCCCCATCCAAGTTGTCTTCGGTGTGTTGCTTTATTTATTAGGTGGCTGGTCTTTCGTGGTTTGGGGAGTGTTTATGCGGATTGTGGTGGTGTTCCACTGCACTTGGCTGGTTAACAGCGCTACCCACAAATTCGGCTACCGCACCTATGAGTCGGGCGATGGCTCTACTAACTGCTGGTGGGTTGCTGTCCTCACCTACGGCGAAGGTTGGCACAACAACCACCACGCCTTCCAATACTCTGCTCGTCACGGTCTCCAATGGTGGGAAATCGACATCACTTGGATGACAATTCAACTGCTGGAATCGCTGGGTTTAGCTACCAAAGTGAAGTTAGCAGAAAAATAGGGCGATCGGCAATTTAGTCATTGGTTGTCGGTCATCAGTTCTGGACTAATGGCTCGTGACCAATGCCTAATCCTGTTTTTGCGATCGCTAAAGGTTGGGTTGAACTGAGATTGAATCATCTTGTGCGATCGACCCAACCAAAACCATAATCAGTTATAATAGATTTGGGAAGAAAAATTTTTGTTTGGCAGCCAAAAGTTTTATTTTCAAAATTAAACCGTAAATTTTTCAAGTTTCATCCTAAATCTATAATTCATTCATTTTTGATTCGTTTGGGCAAGTGTGCACCAAAAAAGTTTACTGCTCAATCCAAACTATTATGCGTGAATCCCGGTCAGCATCTCATCACTAATCAAAAAAAGAATGACAATAGCAACGCAAGAAAAACTCCAATACAATTGGAAGCACGTTATTAGTTTAGCAGGACTGCATATCGGCGCTTTGTTCGCACTGCTACCCAGTAACTTCAACTGGACAGCAGTTGGTTTAACAGTATTCATGCACTGGATCACCGGCGGTTTGGGAATAACTCTCGGATGGCATCGTATGCTCACCCACCGCAGTTTTCAGGCACCAAAATTCGTAGAATACTTTCTAGCATTTTGCGGATCCCTGGCCTGTCAAGGAGGAATAATTGATTGGGTTGGGCTGCACCGTTTGCACCACACCCACTCTGACCAAAATGCGATCGACCCTCACAATGCCCAAAAGGGTTTTTGGTGGAGTCACCTCGGCTGGATGCTATATAAAGGCCCGGCTCACGCTGAAATTCCCCGCTGTACAAAAGACATTGCCAGCGATCCATTTTACCGATTTTTGCAAAACTACTTTCTCCCGATGCAAATCGTCTTTGGCGTGTTGCTTTACTTCGTAGCAGGCTGGTCATTTGTAGTTTGGGTAATCTTTGCCCGCTTAGTTTTGGTATATCACTGCACTTGGTTTGTGAACAGTGCAACTCACAAATTTGGCTACCGCACTTACGAAACCGAAGATAGTTCTACTAACTGTTGGTGGGTTGCAGTTTTGACTTACGGGGAAGGCTGGCACAACAACCACCACGCTTATCAATACTCTGCCCGTCACGGTATGAAATGGTGGGAAATTGACTTCACCTGGATGACAATTCAAGCCTTGGAAGCAGTAGGTTTGGCTAGTAAGGTGAAATTACCACCTTCCCGAGCGGAAGGTTAGTTATTGTAGGGTGCGTCAGGTGTGAATTTGACTATACGCAGATTAAGAATTTTCCACGCTAAACACCTGACGGTTAGTTAGCACCCCCCTTAGGAATGAGAATTAAATAACTTACAATTTTTATTGTTCTTGTGGGATGGGCGTCCCGCCCATCCCACAAATATGTGTAAATTATTTAATTTTCATTCCTTAGTAACGTCGTTGCTTGCGATCGTCAATCGGCGTGGTGCACTTTGAAAACTTCTAAGGAAACCGATCCTTAACGCGGATTAACGCAAATATTTTGTAAATGCTATAAGGTGCGTCGCTCGCTCGATTGTCGATATTGAGTTAGAAATTTTCTGTGGCGACACACCCTACGACTACGACTGTCAACTGTCAACTGTCAACTGTCAACTGTCAACTGACTAATGAGCCTGTTTTTGATCGCCCTTGCCGCGCAAATATTCCGCTAAAAACGCCAATCCTCCCGAACCGACTATCAACAGCACGCTCAGAGCATTAATATCAGGCTTCACACCAGTCCGAATCCGGCTAAAAATTTCCATCGGTAGAGTTGTAGTCCCGCTACCGGCGGTGAAACTCGCAATCAAAAAATCGTCCATGCTGAGCACAAAAGATAGCAGACAACCAGAAACAATTCCAGGTATTAATTGAGGTAGCAAAACCTGAATAAAAGCCTCAACAGGCGTTGCACCCAAATCCAAGGCAGCTTCTTCTAAATAAGGGTTTAAATCTGCCAATCTAGTAGAAACAGCTAGAGCGATGTAAGCCAGACAAAACACAACGTGGGCAGCGACAATTGTCCACAAACTCAGAGGAATAGCGAGTGCGGCTAAGAATACCAGAGTCGCAACCGCGCTGGCAATATCTGGAATAATAATCGGCAAGTAGGAAACTCCCTGATATAAATTTTTGCCGGGAAAGCGGTAGCGGGCTAAACCAACGGCCATTAAAGTGCCGAGTACAGCGGAGATGGCAACTGCACAAACAGCAACTGTTAAACTGTTTCTCAGGGCAATTAAAATCCGCGTATCGCTAAATAATTTAACGTACCAATCTAAAGTAAATCCTTCCCAGCCGGCGCTAAAACGGGATTTGTTAAAGCTGTAAAATGTGAGTACCAAAATGGGCAGGTACATATAAAAAAACATCAAAACTGTAAATATTGCCTGCCAAGAAATCTTAAATTTAGGTTTTAAGTACATATCGGGTTGTATTTCCTCCTGTGGATTGTCGGCGGTATTTTCCATATCTCGTTAATCGGGAATTGGTAATTGGTAATTGGTAATCGGGGAATTGGGCATCGGGCATCGGCCAAACAGGGCATCGGCCAAACAGGGCATCGATTTGAAGAGAATTTGTAGCGACTAATTAATGACTAATAACTAATGACTGCTGTCAACTGTCAACTGTCAACTGTCAACTGTCAACTGTCAACTGTCAACTGTCAACTGTCAACTGACTAAACTGCATTACGATCGCCATATTTGAGTAAAAGAGCAATTCCGATACTCACTGCAAAAATTAATACCATACTCAGAGCCGAACCTAGCCCCCAATTTTGAGTCGCCCCCAAAAACTGATTGTAAATTAAACGAGCTGCCGTCATGCTCGAAGCTCCACCAAGCAACTCCGGATCGACAAAATCGCCCAAACAGCTAATAAATACTAGCAAAGAACCCGCTGCAATCCCCGGCATTGTCTGGGGTACTGTCACTTTCCAGAAAGTTTCTAGTGGATTCGCGCCCAAATCCTGAGATGCTTCTAGCAATCTGCGATCGAGCTTTTCCAAGGAAGCGTAGAGAATGGTTACGATATAGGGCAAATAGCTGTAAGCCATGCCGATTAGAACTGCGGAACTTTGATTTAACAATTCTAGAGGAGGGATGCCCAAAAGTCCCAGGAGCGAGTTGAGAACGCCCGTAGGACGCAGAATTGTAATCCAAGCATACGATCGCAACAGCGAAGAAGTCCACAGCGGCAACACAAAGCCCAATAACGTTAAATTCCGCCACTTGGGCGAGACATTGAGCGCGATCCAGTAAGCGACGGGAAATCCCAGCAGTAAACACAGAATAGTCGTTCCGGTGGCAAAAAAGAGCGATCGACCCATCACCTGCAAATTCAGCGGCTCAAACACCCGCAGGTAGTTGCCGATTCCCGAAGGATTTACCAAATCTCCCGGCTTAATATTCGGCACCAAGCTAAGTTGAAAAATCACCAGAGTTGGTATTACTAATAATAAAACCAGGAACAAGCCAGAAGGGCCGAGCAATGCCAGCGGGCCTGTCCACTTTGACCATGGGGGGACGCTTTCAGGCTTGACTGGAGCAGTGGGAGGAATCGGAGGGGGAGCTTTGGTAGAAACAGCCATAAATAATAGTTTGGATTTTTGAGCGGTAGGGGCGGGTTCACCAAAATCTTTAATTTCAAAGCCCGAATTCGTATAAACCCGCCCCCACCCAACGGTAAATCTAAATGTACCAGATCGACTTATTGTCGGAAAAATTGATGCGGGCGATCGACTGTGGGGGCGAGAGTCAGAGATTGTTGGTCAAATTTGCTCCTACAGGTTAGGGTTAACCAGCGGTTAATTTAGTCCAATAGCGATCGTACACTTCCATAAATTTCCCTACTGGAGCCACACCTTCGCAATTTTTCAAAACAGCTTCCGAAGGGAAAAGAAGCTCGTTTTCGCGAACTTCCGGCGTCAGCAAACTAAAAGCATCTTCCGAAGGAGTTGAAAAACTGAGCCGTTCGACTAAAGAAGCAGCGACATCCGCTTGCAACATAAAGTTAATCCACTTATAAGCTGCATCTGGATTGGGAGCACCTTTGGGAATTACTAAAGTGTCAGTCCACAAAGAAGAACCACTTTTTGGTACGACATACTTCAATTTGTCGTTATCTGAAATGACTTCATTGGCATCAGAAGAATAGCACATGGCTAGCTTCAAATCCCCTGTCAGCATTTGCGGCCGCCAAGCGTCTGTCGTAAAAGATGCGATCGCAGGTTTGAGCTCCACCAGCTTTGCGTAAGCTTGTTTAACTTGATCTTGGTTCGTAGAATTCAGAGAATAGCCCAGCATTCGCAACGCAGCGCCCATGACTTCTCGAACATCGCTCGCTAGCGTCATTCGCCTTGCTAACTCTTTTTTGTGTTCCCACAAATAGCTCCAATCTTCAGGAGCTTCTTTGAGTTGTTCGCTGTTGTAAATCAAGCCTGTGGTTCCCCAGCTCAAAGGAACGCTGTAGCGGTTTCCTGGGTCGTATACAGGGTTTTGGAACTGTTTTTTTAGGCGATCGAGTCCGCCCAAAATCGAGTGGTCTAATTGGCTCAACAGCCCCAGTTCCGTCATCTGAACCACCATGTAGTCAGACGGGTAAATGATGCTGTAGGCGCGGCCGCCACCTGCTTGAACTCTCGCCAGCATCTCTTCGTTAGAGCTAAACACGTCGGCGACTACGCGAATGCCAGTTTTTTCAGCAAAGCGATCGAGCAAAGCTTTATCGGTATAGCCTGCCCAAGTATAGATGAAAAGTTGGTCGGCAGCACCTTTGACGGGAGGGGCAGATTGTACGTCTGCAAGCCGCCAGCCGCAACTGGAAAGGGCTAACCCGATTGGTAGATTTGTCGGAGGCACAGTTCTAATTGGGATTTTAGATTTGGGATTTAGGAATTAGCTGATTTTAGATGTTCGAGCAAACGCAGATAAACGCAGATTAATACTGATGCTATTAGATACTGGTTAGTTTTGTCCAGTAACGATCGTAAACATCTGCAAATTTTCCTAGGGGTGCCACGCCTTCGCAGTTTTCTAAAGTAGCCTCAGCAGGAAAAAGAATTTTGTTTTTGCGAACTTTTGGAGTCAGCAAATAAAAAGCATCTTCTAAAGGAGTTGCAAAACCTAATCGTTGGACTAGGGAAGCCGCAACATCAGCTTGCAGTATGAAATTAATCCATTTGTAAGCTGCGTCTGGATTGGGTGCTCCATTAGGAATTACTAAGGTGTCAGTCCACAGGGCAGATCCGCTTTTCGGCACAATATACCGAAATTTAGGGTTGTTTGCAATTACTTCATTGGCATCAGAAGAGTAGCACATTGCTACTTTCAACTCTCCTGTCAGCATTTGCGATCGCCAAGCATCTGTGGTAAAAGAAGCGATCGCCGATTTGAGTTCTTCTAATTTTTCATAGGCTTTTTTAACTTGTTGTTGGCTTGTAGAATTGAGAGAATAACCCAGCATCCGCAGCGTCGCGCCCATTACTTCTCTAACGTCGTTTAGCAGAGTCATTCGCCTTGCCAATTCCTGTTTGCGTTTCCACAAATAACTCCAATCTTCGGGAGGTTCTTTGAACTGTTCGCTGTTGTAAATCAATCCAGTTGTCCCCCAACTAAAAGGCACGCTGTAGCGGTTTCCGGGGTCGTAAACGGGGTTTTGGAACCGCTTTTTGAGCCGATCTAGTCCGCCAACGATCGATCGGTCTAATTGAGTTAGCATCCCGAGTTTTTTCATCTGCATCACCATGTAGTCTGACGGGTAAATGATGCTGTAGACCTGGGGAACACCGACTTTAAGTCTCGCCAGCATTGTTTCCGTGGAGTCTAACACGTCGGCGACTACGCGAATGCCGGTTTTTTCAGCAAAGCGATCGAGCAAAGCTTTATCGGTATAGCCCGCCCAAGTATAGATGAAAAGTTGGTCGGCAGCACCTTTGACGGGAGGGGCAGATTGTACGTCTGCAAGCCGCCAGCCGCAACTGGAAAGGGCTAACCCGACAGTTTGATTTTAGATTTTAGATTTTAGATTTTAGATTGGGGAATTGAGGATTGGGAATTGGGAATTGGGAATTGGGAATTGGTAATTGGGAATTCTTCCGATACTTTTTTGCTAACGTTTACTAACAAACACATAAGTTAAATCGCTAAACAGCTTTTCAACCAAGGCGTATCAACCAATGCCCGAAGGAAGATCCCACGAGCACCATTTAGATCTCGGTTCATCTGATTTCCATCAGAATCTTTGATCATTCTGCTACCACCAATCTTTTTGACTTCTCCAGTCCATGAAACAGTCTTTGAAGTGTAAGCTTCGTTGATAGAAGTTAAAGCAACTTTGCCTTGCTCCCAAGCTTTCCACTCTAGATGTTTTTTAAACTGGTAATGACTCAGAGTCAGCATTTGACGAACAGTTTTAGAGCGAATCTTGCGACGTGACTTGCTCACCATCTGAGACGACTCAAAGGATGGAATTAATATCACGTCAAAATTATCAACTAAAAACTTAGCAGTCTTGTGATGCAACTCTTTGACAAGATGTTGAATCTTAGACTTTAATCTGTCCGCTGCTTTCTTGAATCTTTTGCGTTGCGGGCTATTCGTTTTACTCATCCTTGAGATCAACTTGTCTAACCTGAAACACAACTTTTGGATCAAAAGATTAGAATCATTCCCAACCCATCCATAAGATGACTCAGAAAAGAAAGTCATGAACGTTCTAACACCGGGGTCTAAGGCAACCACGCGACCTTGGTTATCGGTCTGACGTGGTTGCACTTCTTCAGATACAACAATGTAATACTCGCCATAGGCAAGGGTCAATCGTCCATCACTGAAGCCTTTGGGTAATGCCTCTTTCAGCTTTGACTGACCCAATTTTGTCGGATAAATTCCTTTCGTCCCAATAGCAGACTTCGGAATATAAACAGACTGTTTTGTATCTTTTCGACTGCGAAACTTGCAGCTACAAATCTTGCCAGTTTTCTTGAAATCTACTTTGGCTTTTTTGACGGCACCACAAGCATCTTTAATGGCAATAGATTTAATTTGAAACGGTACAGGTTTTGCCCAATCAGGCAGCCCATTGAGTATTTCCGTTTTAATTGACATCCAATTGGCTTTAGTGCCTGGTTGCTGCAAGTATTTGATAGTTGCGTTGTAGACAAAACGACTAACTCCAAACCATTGTTTGAGCATTGCCTTTTGTTCAGGGCTTAGGAATAGTCGGATCTTCTTTGATTTTCTGGCTGTAGCTTCTAAGACCGTGCATTCGGCAACTAAACACGTGAAGGATGGCAAGAAGATCGGCTGTAAGTTCGGATTCGCTCGCGTGAACAGGATTTGAGAGAACCACGATTTCTCCACCGTTTTGTTTTGCCATGAACTCGAATAGTTCAAATCCGAATCTACACAATCTGTCTCTACAGGCAACAACAATCGTGAGCTGATCTGGGCGCATAAATCTGACCAGTAAGGCTTGCAGTCCTTTTCTTTTGAAATTGAGTCCAGAGCCGATGTCTTGGATGATTTCCGAGTCGGGGTATCGCTGTCGCATGAATTCGACTTGTCTAGCAAGATCGTCTTTTTGTTTGGTACTACTGACTCGGCAGTAGCAGATGATTGAGCAGATGCTTCCATCTTTTTGGTATGAGTCAACGTCGTAAAGGCGTTGCCCTGCTCCATTTTTGATTGATTTAATCTGCCCTTCATCTGCGTACTTCCTTAACGTGTTTGGATGCAGACCTAGAAATTCGACAGCCTTTCTAAGTGGTATGTATGCCATTCACCAAATATCACCCATCTAGTAGTGTATGTGAATGATTGTTAGAAAAATTGATACTGTGCGTCAACCCCTCTCCCCTCTCCCTTTCTCCCTTTCTCCCTTTCTCCCCCTCTCCATCGTTAGGATCGATCGCCCAAAGCGAGACAATCAGTAGTTCCCCAGTAAGCATAAATCGGCGTCTGCGGGTCTGGGAAAGAACCGCCCGTATTGGGTTGGCGCACCGTAATTTTATCGCCCGACGCCAATTCAACCACGTAATGAACGTGAGTGCCCATGTACATGATATTTTTGAGCCGCCCTTCAAAACAGTTAACCGACAATTCCGGCTGGTAGAGATTCAAATATACTTTTTCAGGCCGGACGCTAACCACCACAGAGTCACCGATGACACCATTCCACATATCCGACTGCTGAACGACTATTTTCAGATTGGCTGATGTGCGAACTGTAATAGTCGATCGGTCGATCGCCTCCACCGTACCAGAAAACAAATTCGTATCCCCAATAAAATCCGCCACAAAAGCCGTCTGCGGGCACTCATAAATTTCTTCAGGCGAACCAATTTGCTCAATCCTGCCCTCGTGCATCACCGCAATCCGGTTAGAAAGACTCATCGCCTCTTCTTGGTCGTGAGTCACCATCACAAAAGTCAAACCCAACTCTTGATGCAAATTCGACAATTCCAACTGCATCTGCTTCCGCAACTTCAAATCCAGAGCTCCCAGCGGTTCGTCCAGCAGCAGAACCGCCGGTCGATTTACCAGAGCTCTCGCCAAAGCCACCCGCTGCTGCTGGCCGCCCGACATTTGACCCGGAAACCTGTTGGCGAAAGATTCCATTTTCACCAATTGCAAAGCTTCCCGTACCCGTTCTTCTACTTCCGATTTCCCCAGCTTTTTAATCCGCAATCCAAAAGCGATATTGTCCCAGACATTCATGTGTCCGAACAGGGCGTAGCTTTGAAACACAGTATTTACCGGACGGCGGTAAGCTGGAGTATTGGTCATCGACTGGCCGCGAATCATCAATTCGCCCGCCGAGGGAGTCTCGAACCCAGCGATTAAGCGCAGCGTGGTAGTCTTACCGCAGCCGGAGGGCCCGAGAATGCTAAAAAATTCTCCTTGACGAATGCTGAGGTCAACTCCGCGGACTGCGGTTTCGCCATTAAATACCTTAAAGACCTTGCGGAGTTCAACGTCAAGCGCTGTATCCTTTGCTGTCGTACCTTGGTTGAGTGCTGTCTGAAACATATTCGCCCGTTCCTGGGGTAATGCACGCTATTTTAATACAGTTTAACTTTAGACTTTTCTGTATTTTAGGCGAGGAATGTTGGAATTGAGAGGTTTTAGAATTTGTTCTTTAGATTCTATCTCAGAGTGTTGCTGGGCAAGACCAAATCTGCTGTGTCCCGCACCAAATTCAATCCACCGATCATCTATTGATTTTCAGGATTTGGCGTGGGAGATGGCGTGGGAGAGGGTGTTTGCGGTTTCTCTGGTTTGGGCGCTTCTGCTTTTTTCCATTCAGACAAAGGTCGTTGGACGGCATTTTTAAAGTCAAACGGTACTAGCAGCACGGGCAAAGTTTCTGCCCCATTTTGAGGTGGGGCTTCCGCCGGGTTGGCTTGGGCGTACAAGAAGCGGCCGCTAAAGTCTGTTTTGCCTAAAACTAGGCGGTGAGTTTCCTGGTTGTCCAGCTTGACTGTGACTGTGGCTTGCGGTTGGTCGAGACCGAATTCTGGCAGTTGAGCGGCAGTAATATCTATTGTGCGATCGCTCTTTCCTGTTCCCAGCCTATCTAGCAAAAAATCCACCGATGCCTGACTCGCGTGTGCTTGCACCGGCAATTTCATTTCCCAGCTAGACTTACCTCCTTTACGAGCATAAACTCGTTCAAAAGTCAATATCTTTTCCGGAGTTTTGACTGTAAAGAATTGTACGCGATCGGACTTGAAAGTAAAAATTTTATGTTTTTCGTCCTTAGCCGCCTCCTGTTTTGGGGACACTTGCGTCTCGTACAAAGAAACCAACCCCGCCATGGTCAACGCAACAGCTATCAATATAAATGTATTTTTCTGCAATTTCATAATAATGAGGAATTCGGCATGGTCAGCAGTCATTAGTCATTAGTCAGCAGTCATTAGTCATTAGATTGTAGGGTGCGTCAGGCTTGAATATTTTGACACCGACTAATAATTTTTCCTCTGACGCACCTACGGGAATTAGTATCAGATTGTAGGGTGCGTCAGGCTTGAATATTTTGACACCGACTAATAATTTTTCCTCTGACGCACCTACGGGAATTAGCAATTGGTGGAAAAACAAGCAAGAAGCAAAGTAGTTATTGTAGGGTGCGTCAGGGTTAAATATTTTGATTTCAGACTAATAATTCCCCCCTGACGCACCCTACGGGAATTAGGGATTAGGAATTGGAAATTGGGAATGGGTTGAAAAACAAGAAACAGGCAAATAAATCCGTTACATCCGTTAAATCCCGTACATTGCTCGTTGCCGAACTTGCTTCATAATTATCTTCTTTTCCACCAAATAGCGCCACCAACGCCCAGTCCCAGTAAAGGCCAAATCAGCCAAGCTAAAACCAACAATCCTACTTGGACATCATTCATGTTAATGCGGCGGTTGGTAGCTTTTTTCGGGCTGATAGAAAAGCTTTGCTGGTCTGGTTTGCTCAACCAACTCACTGAATTGAGAAACACGTCGCTATTGAGTTGTTGGTCAAACCAACCGTTAGTCACAAATTGAGATGTACCAATTACTACCATGCGCGATGTTTTTGTAGGAGTAGAAGGCACAGAAGGAGTTGTGCTTGGACTGGGAGATGCTGTGGGAGATGTTGTTGGTGTTGGTGTGGAAGATGTTGTTGGTGTTGGCGTGGGCGAACTTTCAGGAGATGCTGTGGGAGATGTTGTGGGTGTTGGTGTTGAGGAACTCTCCGGCGATGCTGTGGAAGATGCTGCCGGTATTGGCGAAATTGTCGGTACTGCTGGAGGGGTAGCTTCCTGGGAGACAATCACCGAGTAGCTGATTGGGGAAGCTGTCGGCGAGGTTGTTGGAGATGGAGAAGTTGTTGGTGATGGAGAAGTTGTTGGTAATGGGGAAGTTTTCGGCGATGGTGAAGTTGTTGGTGTCGGCGATGCTTGGGGTGATGACGAAGTTGTCGGCGAAGTTGTCGGCGATGCTTGGGGTGAAGGCGATGTTGTCGGGGAAGTGGTCGGAGATGGCGAAGTTGTCGGCGAAGTTGTCGGCGATGCTTGGGGTGAAGGCGATGTTGTCGGGGAAGTGGTCGGAGATGGCGATGTTTTCGGCGATGGCGATGTTTTCGGCGATGGCGATGTTGTTGGCGATGGCGAAGTTGTAGGAGATGGTGAAGTTGTCGCCGATGGCGAAGTTGTCGCCGATGGTTGGGGTGAAGGCGTGACTGGTGTTGGTGAGGCTGAGGGGTTTAACGGAGTGCTCTCAGAACCCGATCGCACCAAAGCCACACCTAATAATAACGGGCCTTGTCGATCGGTCTTCGGATCGAACTCCAATTTTTTAGTCGTCAAATCGCTTTCCGCCCAACTTTCCTGACTCGTCCAAATCAGCGGTTTTTCCTCTATCCCTACTACAGGCGAAGTTTCCAAAGCGCGTGCAAACGGATAAAATGAAATACCGCTACCGAAACTTTGAGTAATCGGATGTTCCCCGTAACGCCTGACTGTGGGAACCGTCGCGCCCAGGCCGAATCTTTGACCACTACCCGAAGCATCGATGGCCAAACGGGAGTCTAGTTTTACACCCCATTCTTGCAAAAATTTGTCTAATCCCGTATTAATTGCCGGGTCTACCATTAAGAATAAACTGCCACCGCGATCGAGATAAGCTTTTAGTGCTTTAATTTCTACATCCGAAAAAGGTTTATCCTGTCCAGGAACAATTAAAGCATCTGCATCTTCTGGAACTTCTTTGCGTTCGCTCAAATTCAGCGTTTGAGAGTTATAGTATTTATCTTTCAGAGCTTTTTCAGCTTGCTGAATTCCGCCTTGACCTTCTTTCAGCGGGCGAGCTCCTTTGCCTTGCAAAAAGTAAACTGTAGGAGTACGAGTGCTGAGAATTTCTTCTAAGCCATTTGTAAGTTTTATCTCCGAAAGACCTTGATTCGGGTCACTACCAAAAGCAGTACCACCTTTTTGCAGCACTTGTTTTTTTTCACCGGATTGCAAGTAAATTTCTCCGATGCTGGTAATACTAAACTCCCGGATTTTTCCCGGTTGGGCCTGGGGGTCAACAAACTCGTATTGAAACTTTTCGCCTCCCTCGCGTTTGTAACTTTGCAGCAATTCTTTAATTTGCGGATTTTGGATGGGGTCAAATACCCAAACCTTGACTGTTTGTTGCAGGTTTCGCAGGATTTGTTGAGTCTGGGGGGCGAGGGTAAATTGTTGGCTTTCGGTTAAGTCGATGCGGAGGGGATAGCGAAAGGCTATGAAGTTAATTACTCCCAGAATCACAAAGACAGCGAGGGTAGCAATCAGGGCGTTGGTACTCGCTTGAGTGGAACGTCGCCCCCAAAAGCCTTGTTCGTAAGTCAAGGATAGCAGCCAAAGTGCGATCGTCACTATTCCGGCAATAACTAAACCGACTGTCAGGGGTTCCCACGCTGCGGATACAAGTGCTGCTGTTACCCCCGCTGCGGTGAGGAGAGGGCCCAGCCAAAAAACGTATTTCCAATTTGTTTTGGTAATTTTCATAAGCTAAATATTGTTTGTGTGAGCAAATTCCGGTTCAAGAATGTTATTCTATATTGAATTAGTCTGCTCCAACCAGGCTGTTAAATCTGAGAGACTATTGAAATCCAGGACGGCATCTCCTAATTCTTCTAATTCCTGTAATCCTAATTGACGGATAGAGTTTTCTAGTTCCGGTTGGATTGTGCCTAAGCGTCGCACAAGTTGACGCAATATTAATGAGAGTTGAGCAGTTTTTGTCAGTTGTTCTCTTGCTACTTCTATCGCAATCTGCTGGTCTTGAATCCACTGTTCTTGGTTCTGCAACTCTTTTAATTCTTCTTGACTAAAATTGTCCTTCTTGGCAATTTTAAAAGCTTTCTGAATTTCGGGAACAGCACTCAGTGTTTCGGGGACTGTCTCCAGAATACTGGTATTTTGGAGAAAGTAAATCCATTGGTCGGCTCCTGTTTCTAATTGTGCTAATTCTTTACTGAATTTTGGCAGCTCCACAAATACTAATTCTATTTCAGTATCTGGACAATCAAATTTTTGCTCTTTTTCTTTGAAAACAAACCTAGTCATAAATTCAGGCTGATTTTCAAACATTTCAAAGTCGGCAATTTTCAAGGAAGTTACTGTTTTTAGTCTTTCATAGCGTTCTTCTCCTGTTAATTGCCCGCTGTAGGCTTTGGCAGCATTGTACAACACTCTTTTCTCGAAGGAAGGCACGTTGAGCAGTTGGATTTCAATCAGGGCGATTCTGCCACCGTTAATTGTGGCTTTGACATCTAGGTGTGTGTCTGGGACTCCAAAAGTTTTATTTCCCGGTTGGGAGTCGATTATTTCTAAGTCTTTAATGACAGGCTGTGCTTCATAAAGGATGGCGTTTAAAAAATTAATGAGGATGTATTTGCTGTCGCTGGAACCGAAGATCTTTTTGAACGCAAAGTCGATTTTGGGATTGATAAATCTCATTGTTTGATTTATTTGGTAGAATCATTTACCCTGAAAATATAACCGAATGTTGA
>NZ_JAEQCB010000285.1:0-2874 GCF_020738785.1 Microcoleus sp. PH2017_05_CCC_O_A
CAAGTAATTCCAGCTTTCCCAATCTTTCCAAGAAAAATCAAGTTCCAAACAGTTCTGTTTTGTCATAAATGATAGTGTCTATCAAGGCCTAAAACGTAAGTCTAACCCTAGAAGCCTTGCAATTACTTCCAATGCGATCAGAACAGCTCCGCCTACCCCCGCTGCTACCCATAAAGCACCGTCTCTTACCTGTGCGCCAAGCTCATTTGCCCGTGCCAGTAAGCTACTTCGGTTTCTGATATCTGGCTCTTCAGGAGGTTGTTTTTGACTATACTCCACAGCTTGGTCATAGGCATCCTGCATTTTAGGCCCGCCGTATCCATCCGGATCATCGTCATCACAATTGCCCAGTTTTTTCATATCCTCCAGCAATTTATTCAACTCTTTTTTCACTTTATCGTACTGCACTATATGTCCGTCCCAAGAACCGGGATCGCCAGTTACAGTAGTCCTACGACCCGATAAGGGAGGAATTCGCGGAACGGGAGGAGCGCTGATGCGACGACGCCGATTATAAAGATCCTGATCGTCTAAGCGCAAATCGTCGTAGCGTTTTTTCAACTCTTTACCAAGAGCTAAAATTTCCTTACGGATATTTAACGATCCTAATGTTTAGCAGGTTCACCAATATCAAGGATTCCAACGCAGCCCAATCAGCGCCATACCTGTCGGTCCAGTCGTTGAGATAATCACTGTTCCATCATTACTTTTTGCCGTTACAAAATGAATAGAACGCAGCCATACATAAGGGAATATGTCGTTCCGATAGCGCCTGTCACCTACTTTAAAGCTGTTTTCGATTTGATCGCCCTTGTACCAGACAGCGCGATCAAAACCATAGACAAGTGTTCTTTCACCTTCAACCGCAACTACAGCGAGTCTGAGTGGGATAGGTAAGGATGGGGTATTATATTTTAGAGAAAATCGTCTGCCCATACCTTTACTTAGGCAGACTTCAGTCCTATAATCATCGGTTTGGATAGATACAAAGGCATCACCCGATGGCGTCAGACCCGCATTTTCTATATTGATTTCAGCATTAATACCTCCGGTGCTGTAGTAACCTAAATTACCTCCCGCAATATCGCCAGTTAGGATATGATCGTCAGAAAAAAACAACAGCTTTCCTGCGGGGGTTTGAGATAATGAAAGAGGAACAAAATAATTTTTCCCGTCAGGTTCGAGACATTGTACCCGACGTATTTTGTCTCCTTCTAATTGACAGAGTGCTTGTTTTGACCCTACAGAATGGTTAAACCCTTCCCATGGATATGAACCTCGTACATCACCGTTTGCATTCACAAACCAAGCTTTGTCATTACTCATCACCCAAACGGCATCTCCTTCAACACCTACAATGTCTGTCCCTGGAAGGTTCACTGTATGTTTAACAGCTCCCGTGCGATCGTAGTGGAATAGTAGCCATTGATGGGTACTCATCCACACTCCACCGTCACTTCGAGCAATAAGACTAAGTGGTTTCTCCGATAAGGGTATCACTCTTGTGGTCTCTCCTATCCAAAGGCCAACTGGCATTTTTTCGTCATCACCTTTGTTTACAACGCTAGCTAGTCCTCCTGGACTGGCATATGTTTCTCCTATATAAGGTCTGGCTGGGTAATACTTGGGGCCAGGCATACCTGTAATTTGAGCTACATCAGGAGGCAGTGGTTCTAATTCTACTATTTCTTGCTTGATGAGATTATTCCACTCAAAAAAGGCAATAGTCGAAATTTTAAATTTCTGGCAATTCATAGCTTTCATTGGTTTTTCTGGTTGCCAATATGTCTGCTGTTTGGCTATCAAAATTAAGCACATAAAAAAAGCCATTCCAACAGACAAAATGGAGCGCCAATATCTTGCTATTACTTCCATAGCTCTCCTTTCATTACATCTGTAATCGGTTGACCGACTTGGATGCTACCATCTAATGCTAGAACATCAATGATCTGTATTAGGTTATTCTTATTTGGTTTCTCCCATAAACTAACGGCTTTTCCGCCACCAATCGCAATAGCTACGTGATCTGGTTCTCCTTTATCTGATTTTCTATAAAAGAGAAGCTCTCCTGGTTGTAATGGCTTGATTGTTGCCGGTTGTTTGCTGTTGGGTAAAGTGACATAGAATGGCAGACTTTCCTTATACCCCATCATTGGCATACCTGAAAATGTGAGGTTAAATGGTTGATTATACCTTGATTTTGTCATAAATTTACGGAGCTGATCGGCAGTAATTTGTCCAGATAAAAATCCTGCATAAAGAATCATTTCCCAGCAGTTCATGGTCGCGTTATACGGCAGAGTGTCACTTTTTTCATCGGCTAAAAAGTGCCGAGTAAAATCATTGGCAGGGGGATTAGACCAGGTCTGATTTCCTTTAAGCAAGGCTGCCATTACCACAGTAGCCATCCCTGGCTTGGAAGAGAAACTGTTTACAATCAGCTTCCTCATGGTAACATCACCGACTACCGATTTGAGGTCATTCTGGTCATTACTTTTGATGATTAAAGCGATGAGTCGATCGTAGTTAGCGATCGCCCCTGCTTTCAACAATTTCTCTATTTGTGCCTTGAAACTAGGCGGTTTTTGCGCTACAATCAACCCCAAAGGATTACCACCAGTCGCAAAAATATTAGAAGCAATCTTCGGATTAGCTTTGTCGATCGCTAGCGTTGCCAAGTTCTTACCACCAGGATTTTCAACAGTCTTAATAATTTCCTCCACATCAAAGACGTAAGCACTTCCACCGCCACCCAGAGTAGGATAAGAGCCAATTAGATACTTCCCATCACCAGAAAGAGTCACATTATTAGTTAAAACCCCCGGCACCGGTTCAGTAGCAGCCACTAATTTCGGATTCGGCCCCAACGGATAT
>NZ_JAEQCB010000286.1:0-2776 GCF_020738785.1 Microcoleus sp. PH2017_05_CCC_O_A
GGGCAAATAGTCTCGCGCGGCCACAATTTGCTCAAAAAGCTACCCAAATAGTCAAGGATGGGTAGCTTTGTCCATAAATTAAGTTACAGTTCCTAACCCAGAAGCAACAACCGATCGCCCGGAGCTGAGTTTGGGCTCGCTTGCTTGGGAGCGAAATTAACTGCGGTTGTCCTTGGCAATTCGCGATCGGCTGCTGCTCGATCGCATCTGGGACGAATGCTCGATCGACAGTTGGGCGCCTACTCTCTTGACGAAAAACTCGGTTTCTTCCTAGATACGCAAATTTCCCAGCTTCTGATTTTGGGTAGAAACCGGGTTGATGAGCGGTAAGTGCTAATTTGTGTTGAAACCAATATTTAAGCTGTACTGCATTTAAGTCGGTCTTTTTCAATTGCCCTGTCAAAATAACGTCAAATTCTCTGGCTTGTGGCCCTCCGAGGGCGATTTTCCCGATCGCCCCCTCGGAGTCCACTGAGAAAGTAGCGAAGGTTGAAGAGTGGCGCAGCCCGATCGCGCGATGAAACAAATCCCTCTACAACATTATAAATTGTATATTTTAATTCCCTATTCCTTGTTCTTGTCCCCCCCATCCGCTTCTCCCCCTCGAACATCACAGACAATAGAACTCTTGCAAAAGTCAAATTTACCCCCCGCAAGTCCCCTCGAACTTCGGGGGGAAACAAGAATAATCTTACCCCCTCCCCGAACTCGCGGGGAGGGCTGGGGTGTGGTGCTTTGTATTTTTGTAAGAGATCTAATGTTTTTGGTGCAGCAGCTAATTCCTCCGGTGGTGGCTGCACGATGTTTCTGCCGCCACGCCCATTCAATCGGTTTTTAGCGAAAACCCTTTCAACGAACAGGTGAAATTTCCTTGATTTTTTTACCGGATTGCCTTCCCCGGACTGCGTTGTGTGCAAATTATAGCAGATGTTGAATGAAGGAAGAAGGAAGAAGGAAGAAGGAAGAACGGAGAAGGAAGAAGGCGATAAAGGCTGCGCTCGGGGGGTAAAAAGAAGTCTGAACTCAGAAGTCAGAAGCAATCGACTCCATGGGGAAAGGGCCATTAAGAGCGTCCTAACCGTCAGGGTGGATGGGCTATATATGCCGAACACCTTAGTAGAAGATTGCTCTTCGGTATTTGGGGTTTTGAGGGGATTCGCTGCCCGAAAAACAGGGTTTACAAGTAGGTGGCAGCGGCATCGAGAACAAGTGCTGCCTCGCCTTGTTGAGGTAAAATTTAACCCCGCGCCGGTAACAAGGCTGGCGGCAGATTTGCCTGTGTCGCGCCCTAGGTATTTTCATTCATCGGTGCTTTGGTTTTTACCTTGACCGCAGACTGGATCGGGGATTGGTGAAAGTTGGGAACAGACTTTACTGTAAAAAAGTAAAGCATTTAATTTGCGACAATAATTCCTCCCGCGATCGCGCCCTTGACGCTTAGGCAAGCATCACCTGCTCGAAGGCAAATAGATCTGCCTTCGAGTATCCTTACTTACACCCCCGGTTTTGAGACCGCAAAAATTTACCCAGAATCTTATATTCCGAATTCTTAGTATTGACAGTGAAACAAAGTTAATCTAATGTGTTGTAATTGATATAAGTAAAGTCCAATAAGCGAGGTACGGTCAATGGCAGAAACAGCTACAGCACCCTTAACAGGAAAAGGTCTGCTTCAAAAAATCAAAGGCAGCGATTTGCCGCGCAGAGAACTTGCAAAGCTTTGCGGCTACTTCACCGTCAGCAAAAGTGGAGAAACCCGGATTAACTTGGCTGAGTTTTACGATGCAGTGTTAGCTGCTAAGGGAATTGAGCTAGAGAAGTCGAAAGCAGACGGACGCGGACGAGAAGCGAGTTATCGCGCTAGCGTTCACAAGAATGGCTCGATCGTGATCGGGGCAAATTATACCCAAGAAATGGGATTAAAGCCAGGTGACGAGTTTGAAATTAAACTCGGATACAAGCACATTCGCTTGATTCAGATCGATGTGGACAGACCGGAAGTGGAAGTGGAAGAAGAGGAGGATACAGAAGAATAGAGGCGATCGCGATGCAGTCTGCCGATAGCAAGGCGACTGGATTTGATATTCGCTACAGAAGTATTTGCGCGCCAACCTTCGATTTAACTGATGAGCTGTCTTGACTATTTCTATTTTCTCTTGTCCCGCAAAGACTACAGTGCCTCTGAACTTCGCAAAAAGGGGCAAGAGAAAGGTTTTGGCAATGAGGAAATATTGGAGGCGATCGCGCAAATTCAAGACCGGGGCTATCAGTCTGACACTCGCTTGGTGGCAAACTCGATCGCCTCTGCTACGGGCAAATACGGGAAATCGGCCATCAAGCGCAAGTGCCTGCAAAAAGGAATTACTAGCGATTTGTTCGAGCAAGTCTGGGAGGAAGAAATTGCCGAAAATCTGGACTCGGAAGCCGCAAAACTCGCCGAATTAAAAGCCAAAGTCATGCGGAAATACAAGATCGATGCTTGGAGTAAAGTAGATCCGAAAACCAAGGGCAAAGTCTTGAACTACCTGCAATACAGGGGCTTTAATGCTTTTGAACTTTTGCGGCAGTGGCAAACAGAAGAAGATGAAGGGTTAACTTACAGGGCGAAATAGTTATCTAAACTTAGTCAAAGCTCGCTGGACAAGATAAGTCTAGAATTGAGATAATATCTGCAATGCCGAAAACCAAGGCTCAATTATCCGGTTTGTAAACCGCAGTTCTGTCTGTACTAGCCAGCCTGTTAAGGTCGAGAAGGAAGTCCACAACTCGTTAAATT
>NZ_JAEQCB010000033.1:0-66340 GCF_020738785.1 Microcoleus sp. PH2017_05_CCC_O_A
TGCCGATTCCGCTGATACCGGTGAGGGTGATGAGGCGGCAGTTTTGTTGTAGAATCCAGGTTGTGAGGGTTTGGAGTTCGTGGGTGCGATCGAAGAAATCACCCAACTCCGGCATTTCGCTTAAATCTTGATATAAAGTTTTAGTTTTAGTTTGTTTTGTGTTAGATGTTTCCTGATTTTGTGGGTGTGAGTTTCTTTGTTCTGGTGGGTGTCTAGCTTCTCCACAGGTGTTAAAACTACCACTGATGTGTTGTTCGCTGACGTTTTGTACAAAATTTGATGAAACTAAGGAGACTTGCAATCTCTCTATTGCCGAGGATAAATTGGATTTACTAACATCTTCTCCCAACTCTTCTGAAAGTATTTCCCATAACTCTGCGCCCACTTTCCTCACACTACTTTCCGAACAATCAAAGTCTTTGGCTATGTGCTTGTATGTCTCACGCTCTAGAGTGCCTTTGAGTACCGCTGCTTGTAAATCGTCAAGGTGTTGACCTGTTCTCTCGAAGACAATTTTATCCGCGATTTTTAAAGCTTCTTTTAGGTTCATCGGGGCCGGGAGATGTGAAAATTTTATGTATTATACACATTTATCCGCTTTTTAGAACAATTTTGTACAAAAATGTACAAAAATAAATTAAATAAAATGAAACAGAGAAAAATTGTACGCAAAATTGAACATTTTTGTGGTAGACAAATCTTTAATTTACACAAATAATAGAACAATGCTAAATCAATCAAATGTGTGAGGCAAATAAATGACAGTTTATCTTGGTTCTAAACCTGTTGCTGAAATTGCAGTTAATGGTTTGAAAGAGGAACAGTTACAGAAACTCAATCCAAAAGTTGTAGCTGCGATTCAAGCGATTCAAGCCGAACGGATGGGTAAAGAGCCTATTGCCTGGGCTGATTTCAGTAGTCACACTACTAATTAATACCAATTTTTTATGAGGCTGCATAGAATCTGATCCCCCCTAACCCCCTTAAGAATGGGGACAAGATTCCGATCTTTCGTCCCCATTCTTAAGGGGGATGCGAGGGGGGAGCGAGATATGTCCAACTTCACCTTAAATTAGTATAAGTTCAGATTGTTACAGAGACGGCGCTTTGGCTGGGAAGTCTTTTAGCCAAAAATGATTTTTGTTCTACAGTATAGCTTTTAAGGAAAATTTATGTTACTTGAGTTGCTTCTACCCCAAAGAACTGAGTTCTACGAAGTCCGACCTATAACAACAGTTGTAGTTAAAATCGTGAGTCGTTGCAATCTCAAGTGTTCCTATTGCTATATGTATGAACACCCCGATCAAACTTGGAGAGAGCAGCCAGTTTTGATGAGCGTGGAGACGATCCAACTTCTGGCGGATCGTCTCAGTAGCTATATTCGCGAGCGTCAGTTAAAGCAGCTTATTGTAGTCTTTCATGGGGGTGAGCCTCTGCTACTCGGAGCTTCTAAACTTAAAGAGTTTTTCACGATTTTACGGAGTAGTTTTCAGGATATTGAAGCGGACATCAAGTTTGGACTTCAAACGAATGCAACGCTGGTAGACGATGACATTGTACAGGTATTTCAAGACTTCAATGTCCGTGCAGGTGTGAGTATTGATGGGCCGCAAGAATGGAACGACCTTATGCGAGTTGATGCCAAAGGGCGTGGCAGCTTTTCGCAGATTATCGCTGGTGTAGAAAAGCTGCGTAATCCCAAGTCTGGAGGATCTGTGTTTGGAGGTTTTCTCACCGTTGCGAATCCTGAAATAGACCCTTATGAGCTATTGACATTCTTTGAGAAACTAAACACCACTGCTATAGATTTTCTTCTGCCAGACTTCAACTATGATACTTTTCCCTATGATAAGTATCCCCCAGGAACTTTTGGTCGATGGCTATCCGCTCTTTTCGATTATTGGTTAGCTTCAGAAACCAAGATGGAAGTTCGTATATTCAGAACTCTTATGAAGCTCTTAATGGGTGCCCAAAAAGGCTATGACTCTTTTGGCGCATTGAGTGATGGAGTCATCATAGTTGAAAGTGATGGCACTTATCACGGACTAGATGTTTTGAAAACTGCATATCATGGTGCTACCAAAACAGGTATGTCACTGAATTCTCATCCGATTGAAGCTTTAGAATCTTTGCCTCTGGTCACAGCACTATCTAACAAGCAGTCTTCTGCACCTCAAAAGTGCTTGGATTGTCGCTTATTTGATATCTGTGGTGGCGGATATCTGCCCCATCGTTATAGTTCAGAGCATGGCTTTAATCGGGAATCAATTTATTGTGAAGACCTAATCATTCTCATCGATCACATCAAAGATTATTTGTCCACTGAACTATCGGGTATCTCATAAGGACGTTCCATTATGATCGTGTGTGCAGAGCAAGAAACTAAGATTGGAACTGTTGACTTGAAGTTGACCTCTAAGCTAGATGATACTCAACTATTCTACCAAAATGCGTTGATTAAATATGTCGAGGAGTCAGCTACCCGACACATAGCCATGCTGCATATTCTTAGCAATCAAGGTTATGAGCTAGCCGCGGCGCTTCTCAAACAAAGCGATGATCTGAATATGTTGAGCGGTTTGTTTTTGCAATATCGGGAACTGGAAGCAAAATCTCGATCGCTTTTCCAAGCTTATGTCAGCGGTGATACTGATAGGATTAAGAATTTCCTAATTAATTTTTATACTCTATTTTCACCGCTGAGTGGGGGGTTGAGTTTAGGTTTAGATCCTCTCAGAAACGTGAAAGTCACTGTTGGTTCTCTTCTTTGTTTTCCTACGCTAGCTAGAACGGGGGCTGTGATGCAAGATAGCAATCTTGCAGAAATTACAGAACAAGCAATTGAGGTGTTAATTGATGATAAATCTGATCGCATAACTTGGTTGCCAGATAGCTTTACACGATCGGGAATTCGTATTTCCACAGCAATAACTCAACCAGCAGCAGCGGGAAATGAGTTTAATTTCGTTGAAAAAGATGATCTGCACGATGTTTCGGCTGTAAGCATCAGGCATGACGAAATCCGCCTCTGTTTGGATATGCTTCCATTCCTAGATATCGGACTTGGTGTCAGCATGAGTCGCCTGATGAAGGTTTACACTGTCTTGCCTCGTTACTCTCCAACTACACGGAAAGCTGGTTCTGTATCGCAGTTGCCTGGTTGGGCTTGGCAAGACTTCGATCCAGAAGCCGATCGAATGGAAGAAAGATGCCACTTGTGCGTACAAATGGTGCATGAGTTTTTTCATACCAAAGTTAATCTAATAGAAAAAAATGTGCGTCTTTACACAACAGACGGAAATTCACCAGAGGTTTTCTCTCCTTGGAAAAACAGAAACCGTCCTCTTAGACAGGTGATTCATGCTTTGATGACCTTTTCGGCCGGGGCGGCTGTATGGGCTAAACTTGTATCTTCTCCTTGGTTTTCATCTGGGAAGTTGTACTCTGAAGCTGAAAGTTATTGGGTTGAAACACTTGGCTTTGCCGATATAGCTTATCAAGGTTTAATAAAGTCTGAAATGTTAACTGATGCAGGCAAGCTTTTAGTTTGTGCTTGTGTTGATAATTTACATTCTGTAGTTAAGGCAAGTCGGAGTAATTTATGCTAGATCCTCAAAAATTTAGGCAGCCTGTAGTTTTCTTTGCTAATGCTATTGGCGATCATCTTATTGCTTTGCCGGCCATTCGTGCGCTTTCTAACATTTTTTCAGGCAGACTGTCATTGATCGCTGTGCGCGAAGCATATACAGAATTATTCTCAGATATTCCTTTTGAATCTGTATGGTTTATAGAACCTTCTGAGTTCGCAGACTCATACACTATTTTAATGCAAAAAATAGCACTTCTATCTTTTAACTATGAGACCCTGGCTAAACAGGCTAGCGGTTGCGATTTATTTATATCTCTTTCTAAATGGACTTCACCAGACTTAGAACATTTATTTGAAAGTCTATCACCTCCAGAATCTATAGGTTTTTTACCTATTTTTACTTATCAATTGCCCAAGGTATATAGCAACTCTTTCGATACTTTATTTTCAATAGTTCACTTATTTAACCTTAACGTTCAAATAGATAATTTCAGTAATCCTCCCACTATAGAAGCCCAAAATTTATCTCTAGTTCATAGTCTCACAATCTGTCTGGATAAAGAGTTTAAATTGCTTATTGTACATTCAGATACGAAGAAAAGAAAAATGTGGTCTTCAGACCGATTTTTGTTAGCGATAGATGGATTTTTATCAGTTCAGTCTGACTATATAGCGATCATCATAGGGAGTTTTCATGAATTACCATTAGAGTCGGCATCTCATAGAAACCGAATTTTTGATGTATGTGGCATTCCTCTGGGATTATCCTTTGCTTTGCTAAGTGTTGCTGACCTTTTTTTAGGTATTGATTCGTGTATGCTTCATGCTGCTGACTTATTCCGTGTACCAGGAGTCGGAATTTTCGGACCAACCGATCCTAAAGAGTGGGGCTTTAGATTTGCCTCTCATAAACATATAAGTTCTGATGCTATTGCGTCGATCACATCAGAACAAGTCATTGATGCTTTAATGTCCTTCTGTTAGTTTACGAGCACGTAAAAAAGGATTTCAGGCTGGCAGTACCTCCTGTACCCATTTGAAGTATTTTTGAATCACATCAGTATAAAGGATTATTTTTTATGGCTAAGTTATTTGCGTTTTTTGGACACCACAAAGGAGGTACAAGGTGGATTGGCAAAATCATTCGTCAAATGTCCCAGCATTTGGACTTAAAATATTTTACTGCCAATACCCCTAAAGAGTTTGGTTTCGACTTAGAAGAATATATATCTAAGCACCAGATAGAATTCCTTAATTATTTAAATTCTGACATAGCTTACATTAAGCAAATACGGAATGATTTCAAGGGATTTCATGTAGTGAGAGATCCAAGAGACATTGCTGTCTCTGCCTATTTCTCTCACCTTTACACTCATCCAACTGAAGGGTGGACAGAGTTAGCAGAGCACAGAAAAATATTAGCGACTTTATCTAAGGATGAAGGTTTGCTAGTTGATATACAGTTTACGAGTCGTCTAAGAACTGATGGATGCGATCTTAATTTGTTTTCATCAATGGATAATTGGATGTACGGTATGCCTAACGTAATGGAAGTAAAATTTGAAAATCTGATATCCAATACTTACAATTGCTGTAGAGAAATATTTCATTTTTTAGGTTTGTCAGAAGACAAACCTGAAAGTGATTATTCTGCTAAAATTAGTCAGGATGAATCTGATACAATTTTATTTAAAATTGTTGAAAAAAATAACTTTTCTAGTCTAGCTCATGGTAGAAGTGCAGGAACAGAAGATATAAACAGTCATTATCGCAAAGGTATAATTGGTGATTGGAAAAATCATTTTACTCAAGAACACAAAAACTATTTTAAGGAAAATTATAATGATTTACTCATAAAACTAGGATACGAGAGTGATGACAGATGGTAGAAAAAAGTTTTACACTCTAAACTTCAGGTTATCAGATTCAATCTCAATAAAAAGTTTTATACATAAGGAAATATATGAATCAACTTATTGAAGGGGTAAAAATAATTAGCAACTATGGCAATATGAGCCTTAAAGACCATCTACTAATTAGTTCGGGAACAGAGCAGGCTAGTGTTTCAACAGATCGAGCTGCAACTCCTTACTGTAATGATGCAATTGTCCCTCGATTACCGTGGCGAACACTTACTTCACTGGAACAACAAATCCTCTTCAGTAGTAAGCTTAAACATCTGCCAAGTCTGTATGTAAGCATTCTGAATATCCCTCAAAATATTTTAGGTTATCTAAATGATTTAGGTCGTGTAAAAGACCATAGGTTGTTGAAGTATGTTTTGCAAAAAGAGAGGGTGAAAAAAGGTATCAGCCTAATTCAGGAGTATATTCAGACGTTCCGCATCCAAAGTGCACAATTAAGTGAGTATAGAATTGGGTGGAATGCTCCTAACCAGATAACTGTAACTGTTGGAAGCGATAGCTGTAGGGTCGGTCTCCACATTGATAATCAGCGTGGCTCATCGCTGCATCGTATCTCGATCAATCTTGGATCTGAACCGCGCTATCTCTTGTTCATCAATTTATCAGTTGATCAGCTATACAGATTGGTCTCTGATACTGATGATAATTTAGTTAGCAAAACTTCGGGTAGTTCAAAAATTTGTATGGCATTTATGCAGCTTTTTCCAAGTTATCCCGTTATCAAATTAAGAGTTAATCCCGGAGAGGCTTATATAGCTCCTACAGAACATATTACTCATGATGGGTGTACGGAGGGAACAGAAAGTCTCGATGTATTTTTTACCCTGCGAACTATTTTTGATTGCCAGTCTAGAGTAGATCGCAGCGTTGTTATGTTGTCGCGTTCTCCCTCACTCAATCCCTGAATATATATTACGCAAAACATAAATAAGTAGGCAGAAATATTACAATAGGTCAGCTAATACTGGTCTAATTACTCAAAAAACAATACAGTGAAGATCATGGAAGAAAATTTTATGCTATTGGGTGAGTTAGCAAAAAGACTATCGTATAAGCCTGGTTATAGATTTTTAATTCGTAGAATTGATAACGAAAAAGCTTTGATTTCTCTTAGATGTCCATCATTACCTAATTCTCAAGAAGAAGGTGAGGAGGTTGTTGGGTTAACAATTAATAATACAGTAAAGCTGTCAGCGATCGTAACACCATCAGATGCCTTACACGCTTTCGCAAACGTCGTGGCAAGTCTGGAGCTTCACGAATCGGCAGAATGGTTCAAAATAGACGATCGGCAAGTATTCCTGCCACATGGTTGGGGAGATGAATTTGGCGGCTTTAAGTGGGAGGATTTTATGAATCTTAATGGTAAGTTTCTTAGTGCTCTAAAGAACTTTATCGAGCTGCCTAGTATGTGAAGTAGAGATGCTTGCATGAATAGCGATCGCCCTTCACACCAAATACCAAACACTGCGATCATTGTACGGAGTGCGATCACCCTTTCTGGTTTCTGACGACCGATCGCCTAAAATGAAAGAGCGATCGCCCTTTATACCAAATACCAAACACTGCGATGATTGTACGAGTTGCGATACTAATGCAAAAACTTGCGAACTTGATATTCGCGACTTTCGACGATCGGCATTTGCAAATCCCCCATTTTAGCATCCAACTCATCGATTGTGCTTTGCGGCACCGAGTTCCACTGTTCCCTAGTTTCCCACCGAATCAACATCAGCACCTCATTTTCCACCGCATCCACCCAAACTTCTTTGCCCAAATAACCGGGAAAACTTTTGAGTCCGGCCGTCCAAACTTCTTCATCTCGCAGAATAAACTGTTCCCATTTTTCGCGAGGTACTTTAAATCTCAGCCATTCAATTACCATATTATTTTAGATTTTAGATTGTAGATTGTAGATTTTGTAGGGTGCCTCAGGCAAAAAATGATTGGTATCTCGTATAAGATTCATTCCTGACGCACCTACAAAACTTAGTGAAAAAACATTAGTCCTTAGTCGCCACATTCTGATAGGAAAAGCACCCTCAAATAATTCCAGGTTTGGATCGAATCGATTAATCGTTACCGATCGCAATTTTAACGATTAACTCAGTTCCCTCTCCCGGACGAGAAATACACAGCAAGTCACCACCATGCTTTTCTACTACCAAATGTTGGGATATTGCCAATCCCAAACCTGTGCTCGTGGCCTGACATTTAGTGGTAAATAAAGGGTCAAAGATACGGCAGAGAACTTCTTCAGTCATTCCAGGGCCGTTGTCGCTAATGGCGATCGCCACTTCGCTCTCCCCTATCACTTCTGTCCGAATCCGAATTTCGGGATTGAATATTTCAGTTCCCGAGCTACCGGCAGACAACAAAGACTGATTTTGGATTGTACCATACTTTTCCGGATTTCTTCCCTCTGCTTCCAAAGCGTCGATCGCATTTGTCAACAAGTGCATGAACACTTGATTTAACTGTCCCGGATAGCAGCGGACTCGCGGCAAATTCCCGTATTCCTTAACTAGAGAAATACCCGGCCGTCCCCCTTTAGCTTGGAGGCGATTTTGCAAGATCAGCACAGTGCTGTCCAAACCTTCATGGATATCCGCAGGCTTCATTTCAGGTTCGTCAGTACGCGAGAACAAGCGGAGCGATCGCACAACATCCCGAATTCTCTCCGAACCGACTTTCATTGAATTTAGCAGTTTTGGTATGTCTTTTTTGATGAAGTCTAAGTCTAATTCTTCCATCAAATCTTGAATTTCCGGAGCTGGATCGGGATAATTTTTTTGGTAAAGGTCGATCGAACGCAGCAGTTCTTGAATGTAGCCAGTGGCGTGGCTGACGTTGCCAGAAATGAAACTAACTGGATTGTTGATTTCATGCGCTATTCCTGCTACCAACTGCCCTAGAGATGACATCTTTTCTGTTTGAATCAGTTGAGTTTGAGTTTGCTGCAAAACTAACAGCGTCCGCTCTAATTTTGCCGCTTGCTGGCGCAGGCGTTCTTCCGATTCTTGCAAAGCCAACAAAGACTGTTTGCTTTCTGTAATGTCCAATCCCACAAATACTGCTGCCGTATTTTTTTGATATTTTTGAGCCACAATTAAATAAGTTTTATTTTCTCCTCTGATGCTCGCTGTTACTTCTTGAGAGGTCTTATGGTTCGAGCCGACAAAAAAATCGTATACTAAGTCGTTAAATTTGGGACTTGTATCTAAAAAACCTACTTTTTTACCTGTAAATAGTTCCGCAGGCATTTGGTAAGCGGAAGCTAAATGTCGGTTTACTCCCAAGTAGCGCAAATCGGAACTTACCCAAGAAACTAATCCGGGCACCGCATCCAAGACGGCTTGAAGTTGCTCTTTTGCCTCTAAAAGCGCAGATTTTGCTGCGAGGCGAGCCCAAATGTCGCGGGCGATCGTGCAGCAGTATTCGCAGCCGTCGTATTCTAAATAATTGACTTGAACTTCGACGGGAAAACTGGTGCCGTTTTTAGTTCTATAACTGGTTTCAAAAGTAAGGTTGTTTTGCTGCTTGAGTTCAACCCAGCGATCTGGCCAATCCGATGCTGACAATTGCGAATCGATGTCGCTCAATCTCAGGTTTAGCAGTTCCGATTCCGAGTAACCTCCTCGATCGCAAGCCGCTTTATTCGCATAGCAAATTTGACCGTCGGAGGTGGTAAAAAAAACTGTATCAGCAGCATTGTCGAGGGCATTTTGAGTTAGTTGTAGTTTTGTTTCTAACTGCTGGCTTTTGCCACCGGGCCTCCATATATTGTAGAAATTTCTTTCTGTTATCTTTTCGGCAAACAGGATCAAACCGCCGATCGCACCCTCGTTATTTTTCCACGGCAAAAATACCCATTTTTCCGAAGCGCTGACCCCAACTTCGATTTTTCCTGCTACAGATACGGGCGATTGCCCTACGACAAACTCGCTATATTCCAAAACTCCCGCCAAACAAGCGCGAGCATTTTGGTGCCAATATTCCGGGAGATTTGGGAACAGTTCCCAATGAGACCGACCAAGGGCCTCACCGCAACCAAACCCGCAATCTGTTTCCCAGCGACGAGAAACTGACAGATAGCGCATTTCACAATCTACCATTGCCACGGCGTCGGCGGATCGCTCCACAAACCGCCGAAATCCCTCTTTATTTTCGGACATGGCTGCATCAGGGGGTTGGTGGGCGATCGGGATTTTCCCCCCGGCATACCTTCCCAGTCGAATTTCTTGCTTAACTGGCTTAGTTTGCACGATTTGGGATTTCCTCCATAGCTGTCAAGTTTGAAAAATCTATTTCAGACCTAAAACACTCTTCCCCTGATTGGCTGTTTTGGGTGATACCCTTGGAGGGTCTCACCCATCAGTAATATCATTTTTTAGGGGATGTGTCCATAGGTACTTAATAAATTGTTCCCGAAACTTTGACATTCAGGAAATTTCCTCATAATTATTCAACATTTGAGGTGGCGCAGCAGTACGCGCGGCAATGCTATCCCTCTTCGTGAATCGCCCAAAGTGTGTGAGACTTTACGTGCCTCGTCAAACAAATTTGTGCGTAAATTCACTGGTAAAATCCACTCTTCCTTTCCGCAGCATCGCAGGATCTAATCTTTCAATCGTGTTGCAAGTGAGTAACACTACGAGTTTCTGCTGAAATTGAATCCCGTGCTCGTCCATCACGCTTTGATACAGAGTTCCATCCAGCAAACTCAAAATATGTTCAGTTTTGTTACTGCGTTGGGCCGCTGCGGTCGATCGATCTTGAGCCAAATTATCAGCCTCGTTGATAATAATGCAAATCCGCTCCAAATAACTCGGCGGCACAAAATTTTCCACAGCATCATGATCTAAGATAAAGATCACATAACCCAGCGGCACTAAAATCTCCTTTGCTACCGCTTGAGTCCAAGCAGTTTTGCCAGTCCCCGGTTCGCCACTAACCAACACAGCCAACTGATTTTGGTCGAGAATTGCCTGCTGAACAGTATCAGTAAAACTTTGAACTTCCGCAGAAAAAGTCCGAATAGGGAAGTAACTGTGAACCTGTCCGACACGGCTTTTGTACCCGCTGAGAATCACCGCTAAATTATAAGTAGCCTTGCTAACTAACGGCGCAATATCTTTGCAGATCAGAGTGTAGCACCGCCGACCCCTGTCGTAGCTGTCAATTTGCAGCCAGCAGCCTGCTTGTCCCCAATAAGCATAAACAGTACCCAAAACTTCCAAGCGTTCCCAGCTAACAAATCGCTCCCGCGGATAAGAAAAATGCCGTTCCATAAAAAACTGGGTAATCACATCCGGTTTCCCCAGCAAATCCAGAACTTTGAAAACAGCAATCTCTTGGAGTTTGTTGAGAACGTAGTCGATGGGAATGCTAGCGCGGCTGACCAATTGAACAACAGGCGTTTCGGTGACTAAAACATCTTTGTAACGGTAATCCGGGTAAACTGGCTGCGGAGTAATGTAATCCCAAAACTCGTCTATTTCGTAGCGAGTATTTTCCGAAAATACATTTAAGATATTCGCCCACCAAGTATACTGGTGTCGTCCCATGGCATCGGCGATATCGCTGGCTGCATCTAAAGTTTTTTGAGCGAGTTCTACAGGGTCGCTAGATGCTAAGTGCAGCAGGTGTTCCCAATCAAATTGACGGTAGAGAGGTCGCCAGCCCGATCCTAGCAGCCCTCGATTTTGAGGGTTGTTTTGATTAAAATTGTTGTCGCGATCGCCCATATCTTCCGCACTCATCTTGTAAAACTCCTAGTTACTCTTATTTTAAAATATTTGCCGCACACTTGCTAGAACCAAACAGGATTTTCTCAATATACTTTTAGATAATTGGGCGGCACCATATCTACCAACCAAACTTTGTTATCCGAACAGTAAAATGTATGGCCGTCGCATTGCATTGCTGCGGTATCTACAATCAAGACTGCCGGGATGCCGTGTCTGGCACCTACTTTACGGGCTGTTTGAATGTCCGCCGACAAATGAACGTGATGCCGCGACATTTTCCGAATTCCTTCACTGAGAATAGACTCGACGGCAGTCTTACCTGTTCCGTGATATAAAATATCTGGGGGAACAGCAGGTTCTAACTGCAAGTCAACCTCTACACTGTGTCCTTGGTTGGCCCGAATTAGAGTGCCTGTCGAGTCGAAGGAAAAGCGCTGTTTGTCGTTTTGGGCGACTACTTCCTTGAGTTCGTAAGGCTGAACAGAAAAGTTATTTTTTTGGCAAGCATCGAGGAGTTCGCTAACAGCAATCCAGCCCCCCGGCGCGAGTTGAATGCCGATGCGTGAGGGCGCGTGGCGCAGGTGTTTGCTGAGATATCGGCTAATTTTTATTAATCGGGAATCGTTCATCCTTTTACTTAATTTATTGAGTTATTTTGTGGGTATATCGGGTTTATTTAATCTGTTTTTACTGGGAGAGGGATTGAGTGAAATTATGCGGTCAACTCAAGTATAATTTTTTTTGTATCTCTCGTTTATAGCTGAATCTCACTCCCCCTAAATCCCCCTTAGGTCGCAGCGTGGTTTTATTGTTGGGAAAGAGATAGGTACGTTGTTGGGCTTCAGCCCTCTTTCGACATATATATAAAGAGGGCTAAAGCCCAACAACGTACCTTTATTAAGGGGTATTTTTTTTAGAAAAACTTTGCCTTCTACATGGGGACAATTCCGCCAAAAATAGCAAAATTGAGATAGCGCCAGTGACAAGCTGCGTCTGCAAAACCAGCTTCTGCAAGCCACTTTGTTTGTTCTTCGACAGAGGAAGGAATATCTTCTTTTAGATAGCTGTTAAAACACGCTGCATCGTCTTCTCCATTAGCTTTTATGTACTGCCGCCACAAATGTTCGTATTGCTCGGTTAGCTTTGGGGTAGCACCTGTGACAATATCTCGGATTAGCAAGATTCCCCCGGCATTCATTGAGTGAAAAAGTTTGTGAAATAGCTGTTTTTTTTGTTCGCCGTCGAGGTGGTGGATTGCCAACCCTGAAACTACTAAATCGTAGCCGCTGCCGAAATCATCTTCGGCGAAGTTTCCCTGCTGCAATGTCAGGCGTTCTTGGAAAGCGGATAAGTTAGTTTGACAAACTTTTAGCATATTTTCCGCCATGTCGAAGGCTGTGACTTTTGCTTGAGGAAATGCTTGCAAAATCATTGCAGACAGTATGCCAGTTCCCGCACCTAAATCTAGAACTTTTATGTTGGCATGGGTTTCAAAATCAATTAATTGCAATATTATTTCGTGTTGCTCGCGATACTGCGGAATGAGGCGGGGAATTAAACCGTCATAATCAAATGCTCTTTGTTCAAATTGCTCGCGTACTAAGTCTAAATTCATAGATAAATTCACAGAAACTTTTCCTCAAACTTTTAATGGTTGAGTGCGTTAATGCAGTTGGGCTGCTCTTTGGTTAAATGTCGTATTACATTTTATAATACAAAACATTTACAGACCTGTCAAGAGGTAGGAGAAAATAATTTAACTGAAGTTGCTGACGATCGCAAAACACAGACTTTGTTAGCCATTTCCCAGCCAATTATTTGGGAACTGTCAAGCCCTGCACATATATCTGGGATGTGGAGGTGAGGCAGAATGCGGGAGACTCGAAAGCCTGGGGCAGAGATTTTGTGCCAGATGCGGCAGGGTAATTTTCAGAAAAAAGTTGGGTTTTTGCAGCCAGCGGCCCAGCGGGCAGATCTGAGAAAATCTGTCTTCAGATTGACCAATTTTAGTCTAAACTTCAAATAAAATTTCAGGTGACTCCAGTTTTCCAAAATAGTGCCACTGTAGGCAGCTATCCCCAACCCCGATAGTTCTTGTTCATTCCTCATCTAAAATCTCGAATCTCAAATGGTATGACTCCTGAGTGGATGTGCTGTTTGCCGAGCATTCATGAAAATAAAAATATACAAAATATTACACCTGCCGGTGCGGAAAAAACAGTGATAATTAATCAGGATGCGAGTAGATTAGGTGTCAGTCATCAGGGGACAATAGAAGCAATGGAAATTCAAGAGCGGAGCCAGGAGCGG
Organism: Microcoleus sp. PH2017_05_CCC_O_A; assembly: GCF_020738785.1. Lineage (NCBI taxonomy): Bacteria > Bacillati > Cyanobacteriota > Cyanophyceae > Oscillatoriales > Microcoleaceae > Microcoleus > Microcoleus sp. PH2017_05_CCC_O_A. Next base: position 13,575 of record NZ_JAEQCB010000033.1, read on the forward strand.
CGCGATCGCCTCAGTCAAATTTCTACGATAAAAGAACTAGATTCGTCGCTGCAAGAAGGTTTAGATTTTAAAGTAGCGATCGACCAATCGGCACTGGCGGTGAGAACCGACGCCCGAGGAATTATCAATTATGTCAGCGATCGACTGTGCAGCATCTCTAACTATTCGCGTATTGAACTAATAGGCAGCCATTTTTGCATCCTCCATTCGGAATATAAGTCTTCGGAATTAATCAAAAATCTGCTGTCAACAGTTGCCAAAAATGAAGTTTGGCAAGGAGAAATGAAGAACCAAGCCAAGAATGGCAGCGATTATTGGGTGCACGCAGCAGTAGTTCCGCTTTTGGACTTTAACGGGAAACCCTGTCAGTATTTGGCGATCGGATTTGACATCACCGATCGCAAAGCCGTTGAAGCAGCCCAAGCCGCAGTCAACCGCGCCAAAGACGATTTTTTGGGCATTGCGGGACACGAACTGCGATCGCCCCTGAGCGCGATTTTGGGATGGGTGCAGCTAGCTCGATCGCGCAAGTTAAACGAAGCTACCACCAACCGCGCTTTGGAAATCATCGAGCGCAACGCCAAATTGCAAAACCGCCAAATAGACAATCTCCTCGATTTGAGTCGGCTGCTGCGGGGGAAAGTCCGCCTGAACCTGGCTCGGGTTCACCTCCCATCTGTCATAGAATCGGCTATTGAGACCGTCCGCCCCGCCGCCGAGGCCAAAAACCTCCGCGTAGAAACACAGTTCTACCCGGGCGTCAGCTACGTTGTGGCCGATGTAGAGCGCTTGCAGCAAATAGTCTGGAACCTCCTGGCCAACGCCATCAAATTCACCCCAGAATCGACACCAGACCCAGTTGAAGTGCGGATCGAGCCTACAGAGTCGGGTACCTTGATTCGCGTCAGCGACAGCGGTTGCGGGATTGAACCCAAATTTGTGCCGCACATCTTTGACTACTTCCGCCCCGCAGATAGCTTTCAGTCGAAGGAACAAAATCGGCTCGGGTTGGGGCTCTCAATTGTGCGGCATTTGGTGGAATTGCACGGGGGAACTGTTTGGGCTTCCAGTCCCGGCCTGGGTATGGGGACGACGTTTGGGGTGCTGCTACCCGTAGCGCACAGCAACAATTCGCGCGACGATCGCAAAAGCGCGATCGGCCGCACCGAAAACCACGCGGAATCGGTTCCCAAACCCTTAGCCGGAAAGCAAGTGCTGGTAGTTGAAAGCAGCGCCGAGATTCGGGAATTTCTCAAAACTGCCCTGGAAGCATTTGGAGCCAAGGTAACAGCGGTGGGTAGCGCTTGCGAAGCGATGGCGCAGTTGGAACAGTCGCGGCCCGACGTGTTGGTAAGCGATATGGCGGTGTCGGAAACAGACGGCTCCGATTTGATCCGCCGCATCAGAGCCATGGAAATGTCCGAGCAAAGGGAACTGCTGCCGGCGGTGGCCCTGACGGGAGGCGTCCGTGAGGAGGATTCGGCATCGGCCCTCTCTGCGGGGTTTCAGAGGCATTTGTCGAAGCCGGTGGAGGCGAATCTGTTGGTAAGCGCGATCGTCCAATTGGCAGGGATGAGTGAATTTGGCTGCTCAGACGAGGGAAATGTTGGGGCGATCGCCCCGCTGCCGGACTCTAACAGTTGTGACGACAAAAATAATGGGGGACAATTAACGCCTGACAGCCGAGAGTTACCGCTGTTGCTGGTAGTAGAAGACAACTATTCTCTGCTGGCTTACCTCCAAACTTTATTGAGTCCGTACTATCGAGTTGCGGTGGCGATGGACGGGGTTGAAGGTTTGGAAAAAGCCAAAAGTTTGCAGCCGAATTTGATTTTGAGCGACCAAATCATGCCCCGACAAAACGGACTGGATTTGCTCAAAGAGATTCGGAATACGCCGGAGTTGAGTTCGACTCCAGTAATCTTTTTGACAGCGCGATCGGGCATGGAAGCTCGGATCGAAAGTTTGGATGCTGGTGCTGACGATTATATTTCCAAACCTTTTGACGAGAGGGAACTGTTGGCGAGGGTTAGAAACTTGCTGAGAACCCACGCAGCCGAACAGCAGTTGACGGTGCTCAACCGCCAGTTGCAGCAGCAGAAACGGCAGTTAGAAACAGTGAATCGAGCCTTGCAGTATTTGGCAACTTACGACAGTTTGACTGAGGTAAGAAACCGCCGCTTTTTTAATGATTATATGGATGCGGAATGGCGGCGTTTGGCGAGGGAAGAAGCGCCGCTGTCTTTGATTATGTGCGATATCGATTACTTCAAACTTTACAACGACACTTACGGCCACCAACCGGGGGATGAGTGTTTGCGGCAAGTGGCGCAGGTTCTCCAGTGTTCGGTAAAGCGATCGGCTGATTTAGTTGCGCGTTACGGTGGAGAAGAATTTGCGGTAGTTTTGCCGAATACGGATATTGAAGGTGCGGCTTGCGTTGCTGAAAGGATCGCTCAACAGGTGCGGGGTTTGCAGATACCTCACGCGCAGTCTGGTGTCAGCGAATATGTCACGCTGAGTTTGGGTGTGGCTTGCTGCATTCCGGCGCCGATGTCGCAGCCGGCGACGTTAATTGCGATCGCCGATGAGTCGCTGTATCGCGCGAAAGCCGCTGGGCGCGATCGGGTTTCGGTTGCCGCATTTCTAGGATAATATAATAGTTAAAGGAGGTCGCGCCATGACACTAATATTAGATAAGCCCAAAGACCAACGGTTAACTCACTCCGGGATTGATTGGCAACAATTCAAACTAATCGAACAGGGATTCTCCGACTCCCCCGGCATTAGACTGTTTTATTTCAAAGGCGAGGTAGAAATTTTGGCAGTTTCGCAAGAACACGAATCATTCAGCAGGACGATCGCAGGTCTGCTGATGGACTACTTTGTGGAAAAAGACATCGAGTTTAACCCTTTGGGTAGCTTTACTCAAGAGAAAGGACAGGAAGTCTCAGTACAAGCTGATGAATCTTTTTTAATTGGAAAATCAACAGGTAAAACCCCCGATCTTGCCATCGAAGTAGTATTTACCAGTGGGGGAGAGAGCAAATTGAATCGCTACCAAGCCTTGGGGGTTCCCGAAGTTTGGTTTTGGGAGGATGGATTATTTGGTCTGTATCATTTGCGATCGCACGGCTATGAAAAAATTGCCCAAAGCGAAGTTCTGCCAGACTTAGATATTAATTTATTGTCTCGGTGCTTGCTGATGGCTTCTAGGATTGAAGCGGTTAAGGAGTTTCGGCGCGGGATTTCTGGGGTTTAGAGGAAAAGTTGACCAAGAATTCTTATTTTCGTAAAAAATTTAAAATCTTATTGCCATGTCAGAACAACAGCCCAATCCCGCAGAATTCAGCAGCTTTGCCGATTGGTGCTTGCACAAAAAAAGCCTTTCTCCCGAAGCCAGACATACTGTTGAAATGTTGTTAAATTATGCTGGGAATTCTGATATTAATGAAGCGAACCGCATACTGTCAAGTAGGAAAAAGAAGAAGCTATCGCTGGGCAACAATCAAATATCAGACCTTACGCCACTGCAATCTCTGACTAATGTGACTAAGCTGAATCTGGACAACAATCAAATATCAGACCTTACGCCACTGCAATTTCTGACTAATTTGACTAAGCTGTCTATGTGCAACAATCAAATATCAGACCTTACGCCACTGCAATCTCTGACTAATTTGACTAGGCTGTATTTGTACCGCAATCAAATATCAGACATCACACCACTGCAATCTCTGACTCATTTGACTGAGTTGAATCTGGACAACAATCAAATATCAGACATCACACCACTGCAATCTCTGACTCATTTGACTGAGTTGAATCTGAGCTACAATCAAATATCAGACATCACACTCCTGCAATCTCTGACTCATTTGGCTCATCTCGATCTGATGGGCAATCAAATATCAGACATCACATCGCTACAATCTCTGAAAAATTTGACTTATCTGAATCTGGACTCCAATCGAATATCAGACATCATACTGCTGCAATCTCTGACTAATTTGACTTCTTTGTATGTAAACTTTACACCTGAACAGAAGGCTCTCATAGAAGCCTATGAGAATTCGTGGGGAACTCTTGCCCACTCTACGGAACCCATCTCTTACCGCAAAGCCGCAGCCGCCCTTAAAGCTGGCTACGAACTCCTCGGTGTAGAAGCCCCTGAAATCACTTTTTGCAGTGGCCCTCACTCTGCATTAGTACAATTACCCATGTTGAAAAAATCTAATAATAATGATTTGATCGATCGACTTAAAAAACAAGTAAAAGATCCACTATTACCTTTGACATTCACAACAGAATTCCAGCAGCTATCTTCTTCATATTTTCTTAGATGGGAGGAACAGCTTAAACAACAATTAAGAGCAGATTTTTCTAACTATAAGAACCACTTAATGTCGATAGTTAATCCGAGATATGCCGTTGATGCTGTCACTGTTGCTGAATTTTGTGTTTCTGCCTTGGGCATTGTTTTGAAGCCAGAGGCACAAAAAGCTTTGGAATGCCTCAAACAGATTTTAGTAGAATGTGGCTGGATTTTGACGTTTGAGAATGTCTGCTATGTGTGCGATCGCCCAACCAAACTCTCCCTCGACAGCGAGTACCGCCTCCACGCAGAAGGGGAAAGCGCGATCGCATTTAGCGACGGTTACAAACTCTACTCCTACCACGGCGTAACTTTGCCCGAAAAATACGGACAAATTCACCCCAATCAATGGGAAGCTACCTGGATTTTAGAAGAAGAAAATGCCGAACTCAGGCGAGTGTTAATTCAAGGAATTGGTTACGATCGAATTTGCCAAGAATTGCAAGCAACAGATTTAGATACTTGGCAAGAATACACGCTGCTAAGAATCGATGCTGATATTGATGGCTTCGATACCGATGAAAAAGAGCCAATTTACTTGTTAAAAATGACTTGTCCGAGCACCGGATTCATTCATGCTTTGCGAGTTCCGCCCGATATGCAATCTGCGAGGGAAGCGATTCGTTGGGTAAATTGGGATGTCGATTATGAGGAGTTTTCGATGCAAACTTGAAGTTTTGGGGAAGTTAGAAACCTCGTTGATAAGATAAGAGTCGGCGGTTGAAACCAGGTATACACAAACGATGTTTCTCTCTAAGAGACTGAAGATTAAACATAAAAGTCGGCGGTTGAAACCGCATCTATACAAACGATGTCCGAGCGAGCGAGGGACTGAAGACTAATCTTTGTATTCTTTCATTTGCTGGCGAATGGCTGCCTCAATCTTAGTATCGAAATCCGGATCTCCCACTTTCGTGATGATTGAATTCGATCGCTCTTTCCGCCTGTCTAAGTAAGCTTGCAGTGCTGCTTTATCCCCGCGATTTTTCAGGAAATAACGCTTCAATTCTCGATCGCCCATTGCAGTATAATCTACTTGGCTCATTGTAAATTAACCGTAATTCATGTAGGGGCGGGTTTCACCAACAATCTTTCATTCACACCGACAATATCTATAAACCCGCCCCCACCCAGGCGACTTTCTCGAAACTGGCATCAATTATAGCATTTCTATTGTCGATCGCACTTTCACCCTCGAACCTAACCCCTATCAGTACAGCAAAGACTTATGGAACATGGATTGCCACCCTTGACGCTCCTGTATTACCAATGTAGTATAAAATAGTGGTAGAAAAGCCCGATCGACTTACCAAAACCACCAACCAAAATTAATAAAAACCTATGCAACCCATTCGCCAAGGCGACGTAATTCTCACCCCCGTACCGCAAATCCAAGGTGACAAAAAACCTCACCTCACCCTCGCCGAAGGTGAAGTCACCGGACATTCTCACCAGATTATTGAGGGGCAAGCTGAACTGTACGAAAAAGACGGCACCCTGTACTTGCGAGTGCTTTCGCCGACAGCTTTATTGAGTCACGAAGAGCACAAAGCGATCGCAATTCCTGAAGGTAATTGGATGGTGCGGATTCAGCGCGAATACGAACCCCAAGGCTGGAGGTATGTCGCAGACTAAGGTTAAAAAACTCACGCCAGCACAAGAGGCTCTGATTCGAGTTTATCGCGACAAGTGGAAGGCGATCGCACTTTCGACTGGCCCGATCGATCGCTCTCAAGCTGCGGAAACTATTACATTAGCTTACAGGGCGATCGGCAAACCAGCACCGGAAATCATTTTTTGCGATCGTCCCTACCAAGCCGCTAACATCATCGCCAGCCACGCAGACAAGCCCAGGAGTCACCTGCGGAGCCAATTAGAGAGCAAACTTCGCAGCGAACTTGAAAAACAACTGCTGACTTGTCTGCGCGGACAACTAGAAAACCAGCTAAAACGTCAACTGCAAAATCAACTCGAAAATGAACTTTACACCCAACTGCAAAGCCAACTGTGGAGTCCCCTGCGCGATCATTTAGCGATGGAAATAGCGAGCAAATTGCCGATCGATTTAAGGGGACAGCGGGCCCGGTATTTGCACTACACCCATCTCAACAAACAACTAGATAATTGCATTCAACCGGAATTGTGGGCTAGTGGCGGGAGTTTGTTAGATTTTTGCATTTCTGTGTTGAATTGCGCGCACTCCTACGGCAATATCTGGACAATTTTTCAATCGCTTGTCAAGACTTGCGGCTGGATTTTTCCCTATGACAAAGTTTGTGTAGTGTGCGAAAAGCCGATCGCACTTTCGGCAGATAGCAACCACCGCTTGCACGCCGGAAGCAGCACCCGCCGTACAATTTGCCGACGGTTTTGCGATTTACGCCTATCACGGCGTGATTTTACCCGAATGGTACGGTAGGCTGCAACCGCACGAGTGGCAGTCTAAATGGCTGTTGAAGGAGCACAATGCAGAGGTTCGGCGAGCCTTAATTCAGGGCATCGGGTGCGATCGTATTTGTCAAGAACTAGCAGCCACAGAGTTAGACACTTGGCAGGAATATACCCTGTTAAAAATGGATTTTGAGGACGATTTCGACGCCGATGGGATGCCATTACCAGTTTTTTTGTTAAAAATGACCTGTCCGAGTACGGGGTTTGTTCATGCGCTGCGAGTTCCTCCAAATGTGACCTCTGCACAAGAAGCAATTCGTTGGGTAAACTGGGGAATTGAACCGGAGGAGTTTTCGGTGCAAACTTGAATATTTCTATTTACCTAAAAGTCAGTTAGTTCGTCCTTATGAAAGCCCGCCAGGGGTTTAAACCCACGGGGCTTTTAGCTAAAGTCCGTTTTAACGGACTGGTAGTATTAAAACACCTCACAAATTAACAGCCACTATTTTATGAAATTGCGCTCTTACTCTCCTTAATTTATGTTTAAAATCAGTCCGTTGAAACCGACTTTCGCTATGTATGAAGCAGGGGTTTAAACCCCTGCCGGATAGTGCCGCAGTCGCGTAGAAAGTTGATACTAACGAATGAAAATTAAATAACTTACAGTTTTTATTGTTCTTGTGAGATGGGCGTCCCGCCCGTCCTTTCTAGACGGGCGGGACGCCCATCCCACAAATATGTGTAAATTATTTAATTCGCGATGCTTACCTGGAGCTCACTGGCAATTAAATATCAGACATCAAACCGGAAACATCTCATTTTAACAAAAATCATTTTTTACAGTGCAAGCTGTCACCAGCTCGCGACAGCACTACAAAAGTAAAACTGAGATGCTCCATAGGACGACCGACCTGATATAATCAATTAAAAATTAATACCCTTGCCATTAGATCATGACTAGCCCTACTGCAACTCTTTTGATTTCCTGTCCCGATCGCAAAGGGCTTGTCGCCTTACTTGCTAATTTTATCGCTTCCCATAATGGCAATATTATCCACGCGGATCACCATACTGATTTTACCGCAGGATTATTTTTAAGTCGTCTCGAATGGCAATTAGACGGTTTTGACTTAAGCATCGAAGACATGACAGATGCTTTTAGTGAACTTGCCAAGGATTTACAAGCAAATTGGCAATTACATTTCTCTGAGGAAGTTCGACGGATTGCGCTTTGGGTAAGCCGCCAAGATCATTGCTTGTTAGATTTGATTTGGCGAGAACGCTCTAAAGAAATGCCTGGGAAAATCCCCCTGATTATCAGTAACCATGAAAAGTTAAAGCCCATTGCCGAACAATATGGTATCGATTTTGAGTATATTCCCATTAATAAAGAGAACAAGGCTATTCAAGAAGCACAACAGTTAGATACTCTCAAGAAATATAACATTGATTTAGTAGTCTTAGCAAAATATATGCAGATTTTGAGTCAAGATTTTATGAGCAAATTCCCCAATGTGATTAATATTCACCATTCATTTTTACCCGCGTTTGTGGGGGCAAATCCCTACGAAAGGGCTTATGAAAGAGGAGTGAAGATTATTGGTGCCACAGCCCACTATGTGACGCCCGATCTAGATGCTGGCCCGATTATTGAGCAAGATGTTGTGCGGGTGAGTCACCGCGATGAAGTGTCGGACTTGGTTCGGAAAGGTAAAGATTTAGAACGGATTGTTTTGGCAAGGGCGGTTCGATATCATTTACAAAATCGTGTTTTGGTTTATGGCAATCGCACTGTTGTTTTTGCTTGAATTTTTGAGTTGATTGGCTAGTGCGTTGCTCTAATTTTGGGGACGGGCAAGATGCCCATCCCACAACAAAAATGTGAGATAGGCATCTTGCCTGTCCAGCTATTTTTATAAGACGGATAATAAGCAATCCTGGAAAGATGCGAGGTGCCTGAAATAGCTCCTCGCATTTGATTAATCTCACGAGATTACCAGAAATAATTGATTGAAAGCGTCTCCGTTTTAGGGAGAAATTAAAATCAGACGATTCATTGCTCCAATCCTCGGACTTCCAGGTAGAGGTTGCTGTCAACTGTCAACTGTCAACTGTCAACTGTCAACTGAATGAAATCCGGGCGGATAATGTTTCGGCGTAAGCGCGATCGATCAATTGGCGAGCAACCGTCTGAATTCCGGTATGCTCGTAATAATTGGTAGTCATGTCCAAAAACGCGGCGACATAATCCAATTTGTCATCGGTAACATCGACGTATTGCTTGAGATTGCCTAAAACTGTGGCGGGAGTTAAGCCGCGAGATACCACTAAATTGTTCATCCAACCTTGGGCTGAGGCGAAGGTTGCTGTCACGAATCCGAATTTTTGGGCATTGTTGGCGCCGGGAATTAGGTTGCTGATGTTTTGAAAGGTTGAGTTTTGCTGCAAGGTTCCAGGATTTAAGCTGCTTAGGGTATTTTGCGCTACTTTGATAAAGTCCGGACCGAGGGGAATTAAGCCATCAGCGCATACTAATGCAGCCATCCGCATTAGAGATTCGCTTTTGTATTCTGATAAGTAATTGGCAAAGCTTCCCACGTTGTCAAGGGAAATTTTGTTGAGTTTGCAGAAGACGATGAGTTCGATCGCCACTTTGACGCATAAGTCGATCGTTTGAGTGGTGTCAGCCTTGGGAGTCAGGCGGCTCATAAACGACAGAAAGCCGATTTTTTCGCCGATTTTATTCGCCATAGCCGTCGCGCCTAAGGCACTGTCAGCGCTGTCTGCAAGCTGGTAAAGCTTGACTGCACCTTGATAGGGCTCGTTGGAGTTGGCGTAAAGCTCGATCGCCCTGGCGCGAATTTTTTCCACTAAAGCGCGATCGGTTTCCCCTGTGAGCGATCGAATAGTATTATCAAAACCAGATAAATTATTCCACTCCCCGGGAACCACAAAATCCAGGGATTTGAGCATCATCACAGTAATCCCAGAATCCGGCAAATTATCAACCAATTCCACAATTGACTTGCTCACAACAAACTCCTAAATAACCATATTTGATAGTGTTCTTCCAAATACTCCAACTCCGACAAATCCGATTCCAGATTTCCCGGCCATCTCATCTGAGATCTAATGCTAATAGTCAGATTGGTTCGTAGTCAGGACTTTAGTCCGCATCCAAGAAAGGACAGATTGGCTTGTAGTGAGGAATGCGAGTCCGCATCCAAGAAAGGACTAAAGTCCTCACTACGAACCTTGATTGGTTTGTAGTGAGGAATGCGAGTCCGCATCCAAGAAAGGACTAAAGTCCTCACTACGAACCTTGTAAAGTTTCCTTATATCAAATAAGTAAAAATGACCCAAGTGTGTTAAAATCGATAGCGCTAAATCGAAAACAATAAAATATGACTGTTGCAGTTAACAAAACTCCGGGATTAGCATCGCGTTTAGTAAATGGCGTACTCTCCATCAAACCTTTGGCCGCTCTAGCCAAGCACCAAGCGCGGGAAATGATGATAAACAGAGCCGAAAAAATCGGAGTGCATTGGCGAGAAGAAGCGCAAACACTTTTGTCCCGGAATTGGGATGCAGAATTGCTCAGCGTAGAAAATCCCGATTTGGTTTACCCGAAATATTATCTAACTTCATTCCACGCTTACGAAAAAGGTAATATGAGTTGGGAAGCTGCCACAGAAGTTGAAGTTGCAGCCCGTGCAGTTCATGCGGGAATTTGGCCAGAAGCGGGTGCAGAAGGCGATGCTAAACTCCGCGCTAGCTATCACGAAATCGTCAAAGCTCAAATTTCCCAAACACCGCAAGATATTGTCGATTTGGGATGCAGTGTGGGAATGAGTACGTTTGCGCTTGGGGATGTTTACCCGGAAGCAAAGATGACTGGGGTGGATTTGTCGCCTTATTTTTTGTCGGTTGCTCAATACCGTTCACAACAGCGAGAAGCGGAATTTTCTAATCAAAAATCTCCAATTTGGGTGCACGCTGCTGCTGAATCTACTGGTTTACCTGCGGCTTCTTTTGATTTAGTTTCTATTTGTTTAGTTTGTCACGAACTGCCACAAAAAGCAAGTAAGGAAGTATTTCGGGAAGCGAGGCGTTTGCTGCGCTCTGGCGGACATTTGACAATTATGGATATGAATCCTCAGTCGGAAGTTTATGCCAAAATGCCTCCTTATATTTTGACTTTGCTCAAGAGTACGGAGCCTTATTTGGATCAGTATTTTGGGTTGGATATTGAGCAGGCTTTGGTTGATTCGGGTTTTGCGGTGCCGACAATCACTTGCAATACTCTCAGACATCGGACTATTGTTGCTCAAGCAATATAGCGGTTTTTAGTTGACTGTATTTGAGATGCTTGGGTAGGACACGGCAGTGCTGTGTCCCTACTGTATTTTAATGTCAAAAATGTTGGCGGTCAATGAGGCTCTAAAACTGGATGCGATCGCAAATGTGGTAGAATTAATACTTAGACAGCAGTCTTAGTTAGATCGTGTTGAGAGAAACCTAAAAAAAGGATATCATCATGAACCCGACAGCCCCCCCTCAAAAGGTCATTGATTGTTTGCAGGTTATTTTGGATGCCACAGCCTCAAAAAATTACGAGCTGTTTACCACGGTGGGCGATGCAGACTACAAAACGGGAATTGCACAAGAAATGTTCGATAATGTTAGCGATGAACTCGGTTCCCGCCTGCAAAACGGATATTCAATTAGTTATTTTGGTGAGTTGACACAAGATGGTTTTCAGGTTTATTTGTGGAAGCTGAGTTTTGCAGATGGTGGAGATGAATTTGTGGCACGCATGACTATGAATGGAGACAAGGTTGCTGGGATTTTCATAGCATGATGTCAGATCCAGGTTGGTAGTGAGGACTTCAGTCCTCAGAAAACATAAAACTATGAGGACTGAAGTCCTCACTACCAACTTATTGGCACCCTTAAATTTATGTGATCTTGACAAATTCAAGCGCGGCAATTAGGTTTTAATAGAGAGTTGTTGTCATACATAGAATTATGGTACAGGTCAAAATATCCGGCTTGAGAGAGCATCTCCATCCTATTAAGCCTCAACTCTCTGATGTCATTAATTCCTGTGTCGTAGATGCACTCCAATATCCACCTGATAAACGTTCACATCGATTCTTTCTGTTCGACTTCTCTGATTTCTTTTATCCTACAGGGCGCACAGAACGTTACACTATCATTGAGGTGAGCATGATTGAAGGACGCAGTGTGGAGATGAAAAAGCAGTTGATTCGTTTATTGTTTGAGCGATTACAGCCGTTTGGAATTTCCACACAGGATTTAGAAATCACGATTTTTGAGAATCCGAAACACAATTGGGGTTTTCGAGGCTTACCGGGTGACGAACATCAACTCAATTATAAAATCGAAGTGTAGCCGATCGCTCTTAACTTACAACAAAGCGGTCGATCGACTGTAAAGCTCGATCGACCGCCAATCTCTCCCCTCAGTGAAAAAAGCAACTTCCGCCCTCATCCACCCCTCAACTGCTTGACCAAGTGAACTAACTCTGGTAAAATTAGCTTTTCCACAGCTAGTTTCACGCCATTACTCGATCCAGGAAGAGAAAAGACTAACTTGCCTTGATACACGCCTGCAACAGCGCGAGATGCGATCGCCCTAGAACCAATTTCTTGATAGCTCAAAAACCGAAATATCTCGCCAAATCCAGGTAAAATCCTGTCGAGCAAACTCTCCATCACATCGTAGGTAGTATCTCGTGGAGAAATACCCGTCCCGCCACTCAAAACTATCGCATCCACATCTTCGCGCTGGGCAAGCGCCTGCATTTGCAATACAATTTTTGCAGCATCATCTTTAACAACAGTGTAAGCTACCACAGAGTGACCTGCATCTTTTAGCAATTTTTTCGTTAACAAACCGCTATTGTCTGTGTCAGCAGAGCGCGTATCGCTAACAGTCATGATAGCGCAATTTACGGTTATTTTAGATAAATCGGGGTGAGGAATTTGCGTCATTGTTTCTTGTCGTAAGTAATCGGCAACCAGCAATCGGCTATCGGCCAATTACCAATTACCAACTACCAATTATTAACTATCTATTATGCCTTGCTAAATCCTAAGCCGTTTGCTTCCGAGTAGCGTTCCATGAAACGCATAAAGCGTTCCCAGTCAGCGGCACTTTTCATCAGATAAAGAGCTTCTAAACCCGCAGGTTGACCATTGATGAACTTAGCCTTAACTTCGCGAGTCAGAAGTTCGCCTTCTTCGTCGATCATGTACATTCCAGTAATGTCTTGGGTACTATCGTTGCTGAGAGATTTCGGATTTTCAAAGATAAATGTGGCAGTGCCTTGAGCTCCGCTTTTAGAACGAGTTAGGCGGACTTCGGGTACAGTATCTTCGTCTATACCCCGGGAGAATTGAATTTTAGCCATAATCTGAGAGTGGAACCTTAAAGATTGCTGAATTTCTTAATATTTTTATCATAAAACGATTTGGACGCTCGGAAAGCAAGACTTGCGGAGATTGTCCGATGGGGATCGGAGGAGAGGGGCTATTTTTTAGGTACGTAGTTGCCTGAGCCCTGGCTCTCTCCTTCACTATTCGCTGTTTTGCTATCTTCGTTTTTTCCGATATCCCCAAAGAGCGCTGAAGCGCAACTACGTACCAAAGAGAGCGCCCAAGCGCAACTACGTACCTTTAGACGATGTAGGGAGAGTTAATGGGCTCTGCGCGGTTTGTGGCTACCAGAGTTTGGTAGACGAGGGCGGATATCTCGGCGCGCGTGATGTCGCGGGCGGGGGAAAGCTTGTCGCGGGCGGGATAGTTGACTACGATTTTGCGCTCTGTGGCGGTGGCGATGGAGTCGGTGGAAAAACTGGGAATTAAAGCCCGATCGGCATAAACGCTCAAAGAATTAGGATTGCCGCCCGCCAACTGCAAGCCGTTTACCAATGATACGATCGCCTGAGCTTTAGTCAAATTCTGTTCCGGGCGAAACGTGCTGTCGGGATATCCAACCAAAAACCCGCCTCGATTCGCTTTGACGATCGCACTTTGGGCCCAAAAATCCGCCGCCACATCCTTAAAAACCGTTGCTTCACGGCGCGGCGCCAACTGAAACGCCCTCGCCAACAACGCCGCATACTGAGCCCTAGTTAAACTCTCGTCAGGTTTAAAAGTGCCGTCGGGAAACCCGTTAACAATATTCATCTTAGCGAGGCGATCGATAAAATCCTTAGCCCAGTGCGTGCTGATATCGCTAAACTTTACACCTCCAGGTGTCGGAGTCGGAGTCGGAGTTGGAGTCGGAGTCGGAGTAGGTGTCGGAGTTGGAGTCACATTTCCCAACTCAAATAAACCTTTTACCCGCGAAGGATTGAGCTGATTTCCCAGGGCAAAAATCTTAGTCGCAGTAGCATTTTGCAAATCAAATTCGCCATTGTTGGCAAAAATATTTCCCCCTAAATCTTGAGCCGTACCAAGATCTGGCAGAGATTTTTCCACCGCAGTCAAACCATCTTCGGTATTTTTTTCAATGCGATTCTTCCGCACAACCGGCTTAGAGCTCCCCGTTAAAACGATACCGGAGCGATTGGCGACAATTTGGTTGTCAACAATCAAAGGAGCCGATTGAGCTTGTAGAGAAATGCCGAAACCGGTATTTTGAAAAAGATTGCGCCGCAGCACACCTTTAGCACTTCCAGCCATAATTACCCCAGCCGCTGAGTTTTCCAGAAATATGTTGTCTAGAATCCCAGGATTAGCAGTACCTGTGGCAAAAACACCTTCGCGCTTACAAAGCGTAAAAGTGCAGTTAGCCACAGTAGGAGAAGTTGACTCCATCCAGACTCCGGTACCGCGAATATCTAGATTGGTGACAGTTACTCCCCGCAATTCCGCATCAGTTGCTAGCAGTAGAGTGATATTTTGACTCGCAGCGGTGGGACTGACAAATTTGCCACTTCCTTGAATTAGAGTACCGCTTCCTTTGTTGGATTCATTACCGATAACTTTGACTCCAGAGGGAATGTCTAAGGGAAATTGTTCGCCGCTAGCTGCGCTGTAAGTTCCCGCTGCTAGCTGAATAACTGTTCCCGATGCAGCGCGACTGATTGCGCGGGCGATCGTTTTGAAGGGAGCCGATTGGCTGCCGGCTGCGGAATCGCTGCCTGTTTGGGGGTTAACGTAAAGTGTTGCCATGTTTTTGCTGTATGGATAATTTGCGATCGACTTTTAGGCAATTTTCATTCTGTACGAATTTGACTGCGGATATATATTTAGCTTTGATTGGGAAGACAGCCATAGGGGATGACAACCCCTGGGGGATTGCCCCTACAAAATACTTGATTTCTCGTTACCAGAAATAGCAGGTACCCGACTTCTTGAAGAAGTCGAGTACCTGGGTATTAGGCTTTTTCATTCGGATCGAGTCGAGATTCCCTGCCCAAAAACCTTTACCGCTTCAGCCAAATCAGTTTCGCCCATCAAAATGCAGCGTTTTAGCAAATCAATATCCAGGGTTTCCAATCCTGACAATTCACTCTGAATTACTTCTTCATATCCATCTTCGCGGAGGTGATACAACCGCAAAGTACCATCCTCCCAAAACCAGATTTCTGGCACACCCAAAGCCCGATATTTTGGCAACTTGCTCAATCCACCGCTAGTATAAACTACCTCGATAGACAAATCGGGAATCAACTTAGGTAGCCCCAAACAAAACGATTTATCAGCTTGGGTTGAAACTTCTCCCGTTTTCTCCTGCGTCATTGAACCAGAAGGGTAAAACCTAAGGCCTTGCGCCAGCAAAAAAGTTGTCACCAAGTAACCAATAATTTCCGAAAAATTTTCGTGTTGGAATCCCGGCATTATAATTTCGATCGCACCTGCAAAAAAAGACAATTTTACCCCAGGGGAATCTTCGGAGCCCTTCTGGATTAACTTGAATTGCTCCCAGGTGCCATTGAGCACCACTCGCCCATCGAGAATTTCGCGATCGAGAACTTGTGTCATTGAACCGCACCATTATCTCCATATGGGAATTATAACTGATATCATCTCCGTTCTCAAGAACAGGCTTTCCGGCCTGTTCCACAAATAATTAGTTTTCTTGTGGGGTAGGCCCCTGAGCCCGCCCGCTTCAACTCAAGAGGTTAATTTGGCAATGCAAGATGTTTGCAAAACTACTAAAAGTTGATTCTCAAAAACCGCACAACTCGTCATTGTTTGTGCTAAAATAGGAACTTTCCCTTGTTTGAGAGAAAGTATAGCTTCCGGTGTAGAATCAAAGTCTTCGATCCAGCCGTAATCCTCTACATACTTAAGAGTTAAGGCATTGCGATCGAGCATCCAAAAATCAATCCCATACTTGTTAATGAAGCTTAGCAATACGGGTTTATCAGCCGTATATTGAGCGCGAATTAAATCGCTTGCTCGCTGCTGAAATCCGCTGTAGTAGCCTTTCTGATACGGCACTGCATATTCCTTTCCCACCAAAACCGAACGCTGGCTAAACGTTGGCAGATTATCGGCTTCTGGGGCGATCGAAGCAATCACAATATCTTGAGGTTGTTGCTGAAAAAATTTGTACAAAGCGGGCATTTTACCTTCTACATACCCGACTGTGGGAAATTTTTCCACTAAGCATGGATAAAGCACAACTGCGATCGCAATTATCACCATTGTAATTAGTGCAACTAGATTTTTTAACTTAAATTTTGTTTCGGTTGTTGATGCCCAGTTACCGACGCCATCGATAATTAACGTCAGGGCGATCGCACTTATAAACACAACAATAAACCTCAAGCTATACGCAGTATAGCGTCCAGGCTGATAAAGCTTAAAAATGGTAGCGTGAGCGGCAAAAAACATCGCCAAGGATGCTAAAAATAGCTGAAGCAACAGCCAGATTTTGCTATTAATCCGACTCGCTAACGGAAAAGCCGATCGCCTCCACAGCAACAGCGGCAAAAACAGCCCCACACAGTGAGTTACAGGCGTAAACAGCGACTTGGGAAACATCCCGCTACCCCTACCAGTCAGCCAATAATCTACCGGATTTGGACGAAAAAAAGCATTTCTGCCGTCGGCTGCAAATACGCCCATTTGCTTAGCTTCTGCTGCGGTATAAGTCGGGCCAAATTCCGATTTATCCAAGGCATAGGGCAGCATTACTAAAAAGATTATACCCAAACCTGTACTGCAAAATAGGTAGTTTGTGCGATCGCCCGACAAGCGCAAACGGCCGTTTTTCCAGCTTACCAGCCGCAAAACTAACACGCCAGCAGCAACCAAGGCGTAGGGAGGGTAGAATAATCCGATTAGGGCGATCGCCCCCAAACAGGGCAGCAACGAACTCCGCGACAAATAATATAAAAAACCGAGAAATATCGGATAGATAAAAGCTCTGGGCGTTGTGGAAGCCAAATCATCCGTCATCCACATATGCTGATTTAACAGCAAAGATGCGATAAATCCAGTCAGCGGCACTGGCAGCATTTCCAAGCAAAGCCCAAAACAGTAATAGGTGGAGATTAAGCCGAGAAATAGCGGCAATATTTTGTGAAATAATAGCGGGTGAATGCCGATTGTTGCTGCTAATTTGTAGAGGGCGCTGTATCCGGCGGGGGCGACAGATTGAAAGTAGTTAGCAATGAAATCGTTGGGGAACAATTGTCGATCGACAAACCGCATCATCCAGAAAACGTGCTGTCTCGCATCGTCTTGCACCATATACTCGGCGCTGAAAGCTTGAGCAATTCCTAAAACACCATAAACTGCGGCAAATGTCAAGCTCAGCATCAACCAGAATATTGTGCGCGATCGGGATTTTTCATCCACAGTCGCCGTCAGAAACTTGTGTAAGCGGGCAATTAATACCATTTGAGATTTGAGATTGGGAAAGAATGTGAAGGACGCACAACACGAACCAGTTTACCTTGCAAAGATTATGCTACTGTAATCGAAATGTGAATTCGGTTAACGAGTGCTTCCCAATCGCGATCGTTTTTACAGTAGCCACGGTTTCAACCGCCGAGTCTTATGGTGGCATATTGCCTCAGTAATGGTGCCCGTTGCGTAAATCCTATTAATTAACCGAATTACTGCGGCTGAATCCCGTTGAGAAACTCCGTTCTTGCCTCAATTATTGAAGGCATCAAAACGCACCGTACCAGCAATTCTAAATCCAACTCCGGCAAAAACTCACTTCTTAAAACTTGCTCGTAATCATCGTCGCGCAGCCGATAGATAGCCAACTGATTATTTGCCCAAAACCAAACTTCTGGGATGCGAAGTCGCAGATATTTAGTTAGTTTATTTGTGCTACCGCTAGAAATCGTCACTTCCACGGCTAAATCGGGATGCTCTTTCCTTGAACCTATATAATAAGACTCGTCAGGTTCAAAGGATACGTCTTTTGCCTGGTTTCTGCGAGTTGCACTCCCTACAGGAATGAAATTAATCCCTTTCTCAAAAAAGTAAAGTCCTATAAATATAGCCAGAACACTTTTTATCTGTTCGTGGTCTTCGCCTAGCGTCATAAACTGCACACACCCATCTAAATAAGTTATTCGCAAGCCTGGGGCATCTTCTATTAAGGTTTGTAGCGCCTCAAATTGCTCCCAAGTATAATAACCTGGCAAGGTAAAGCGTTCTTCTTTAACAATTGTTATTAGTTCTGAAACTTGTACGACCATGGGCGCAATGCTCCGAATAAAAATCAGTAGCCCTGCCTTAGTATAACCTAAATAGGGACTATTCATCAAAGTTAATTTGACGGTTAAATATTACTGCGATGATTCTGGGCGATCGCATATTGCCTCAGTACAGGTGAAATTGTGTAAAAATTTGCTTGTTGTTCAATCAAACAACGCCGGGATAAAGATTGCAGCGCATTTACCAAATCTGATGCGGGAATTCGGCTATTTTCTAGCAATTGGGTGAGGTCGATCGCACCGCTTGCTTTCGCCAACCAGGAGAGGACTTGTTTTTCTAGTTCGGATAGGCGATCGCACTTCTGCTGTAAAACATCTTTCAAATCTTCGGGTAACAATATAGTATCATCTGGTAATAACTCTGTGACGCATCCGCCCAACTCTTGAATCAGAGTCGCGACGCTTTTTAACCAGAGGAGATTGCCTTGGTAGCGCTGAATCAATGCTGAGTAGTTGTCGATGTCTGCTAATCCATAATCTCTGAGGATTTCCCGTGCGGCGTAGAGGTAAGACAATTGAGCTGGGAGGCATTGTTGATATGGGAAAAATTGAAGTAGGAAAGTGTAAAATATATGATGATGGTAATTTCAGATAGCCTGATTGTTGTTGTGCGCTGGGGCTGCGAGCCAGCGCCCTTCTTATTTTTTCAAACCAGAGCGATCGCCCTTTCCGACATATTCCCTTAACCCTCGCGTCACCCCAACCTCTTTTTCCACCGACAATCCGACGATCGATTTCCACCATCTCAAAGGGCACTGATTGCAGACTCTTAGCGTGAAGCGTAGCTATCCCGTAGGGATCTCGCCACAGCGAAAAAGGGATCTCGCCCTATGCGCTACAATAAACGTAAAGCTCATGATTAGTCTTTCAAAAATTAACATGATAAACATAGACTTACCGCCATCTGATCCATTCACAAACCTCAAAGTGACGCTCCTGCTAGAAGCACTGACATCCGGGCAAGTTGTGGCATCTGTCAGAGAGTTTCCAGACTGTCGAGTGAAAGCAGAAACACGAGAAATGGCGATCGCCCAAATTCAAGCTACCTTTTTAGAACGGCTCAAAAATATAGAAGCGATTTCCTGGAACGTGCCAATTCAGGGTTCAGAACCAACCTGGATGAAGTTTGCAGGTGTCTTTAAAGACGATTCCGATTTTGCGGCAATTATGGAATCAATTCGCGCCGAACGAACCTCAGATGATGACTCGGAAGTCGATCCTTCCTATTACTTGTAGAGGCGGCTTAAAGTGTGTCGATATATTCTGGATACCGATTGCGTTTCGCTGATTCTTTACAATCATCCCCAAGTCACCGCTAACGTCGCAAAGCATCAAGTTTCTGTCACGATTGTCACGGTTCAAGAACTCTTTAATGGCTGGATTGGCAGGATTAACGATCCGTCGATGCTGCATAACCTACCTACACTCTATTCAAAACTTTGGACAACTGTAAAATATCTCCAAACTATTGAGGTACTGGATTTTACAGCAGAAGCTGATAGTTGTCTCAAGAAACTGTTAAAAGATCATCCGCCTCTGCGGAAAAATCGCCTGCAAAAAGATATGCGGATTGCAGCCATTGCGTTGTCCGTCGGTGCTACCGTTGTCACCCGCAACCAACGAGACTTTGCTCAAGTTCCCGGATTGTCAATCGAAGATTGGACGCTTTAGTGCGTAGGCGATCGCCCTTTCCGACATATTCGCTTAACCCTCGCGTCACCCCAACCTCTTTTTCCACCGACAATCCGATCGATTTCCACCATTTCAAAGGGCGCTGATTGCGATCGTCCTTCTAAATTCTTTTTAAACAAGGGCGATCGCACGCTACCTAATTGAGAGCCAACAAACCGGACATATTCAGCACTTTCTCCGACCAAATTTTTGTTTCTTGGGCCACCATCATTCGTTGCTCCGCATCCTCCCAAATCCTTGCCCAACAATACTGCCAGCAAGCTAACTGAACTTGTAGCTCAACTAACTCAGCGGCTATTTCTACCTCTGCATCGAGAGCCGTCCACTCAATAAATATCTTACTTTCTTGCAGCAAACCTTCAACCAGTTCGCCATTAGCTGAATTTTGACATCGAGATTTAATTCGTGCCAAATTAGATGCTAAATTTCCTAAACGAATCGGTAGTTCGTCTCGTAAATAGCGTTCTTTTAAAGCATTCCAATCTCTCATAATCCTCCTAATAACTGCTGAACGATTTGAGCAACCCGTTCTCGAATAACCGGGTCTTGAATTTCCATTGAGCGATTGTTCTGACGCGGACGAATATTGATTAGAGATTCATAACCTACTTCTTGCGTCAGCGGATACCAGTCAGCTCCCCAAATATCTACCTGCTTGCTCCCGTTTTCCAGCAACAAAGCTTCGCAATCGGCGTGAAGTTCTCCACCACCTGTCAGAATTCGGCGTTCGATATCCACTGCCAGTTTAATATAACTGCCAAGGATTTCTAGCATTTCTTCAATTTGCTCTTGAGTCGCACACTGTTGAATCAGATAAATCATCCCTGAATAAGCTTGAGATTTAATATGATTCTTCAATATTATACAGGTTAGCTAGTGTGTCAATACTTTATCCCATAGCTTGCTCTGACGGGCGTAAGCGAAGCCGACCTTTGGCATCGCCCTTTCCGACATATTCGCTTAACCCTCGCGTCACCCCAACCTCTTTTTCCACCGACAATCCGATCGATTTCCACCATTTCAAAGGGCGCTGAAAAGGGCGATTATTCTGAGAACGCGAGTTTAGAGGCTAAACTAGATGTATATAATCTTAAATAAACGATATGCCTCTCAGCGAACTTTTACCTACCGTCAACCAACTATCCCATCAAGATAAACTTCGACTTATTCACTTTCTCCTGCTTGCAGTTGCCAAGGAAGAAGGATGCAGCTTAGAACCTAATGAAGATAGTAATTCAAAAAATGTACTCCTGAATCAACTAGCATCAACCAGCGCAGTTGTATGGTCTCCACAGGCAGATAGTGCAGGAGTTAAAGCATTATCAGAACTTCTAGTTGCCACCCAGGAATCAGCCAATGCTTAATCGTCAAAGATTTGCATTTACAGAACGAATTGATAGCCTTGGCCGTTCGAGCATTCTGCCATATTTGCCCATCACACTCTCCAATGGCAGCAACTCTGTAGAAGTGATGGCATTATTGGATACGGGTGCGAGTGTCAACGTCTTGCCCTATGAGATTGGTCTACAACTAGGGGCAATATGGGAACAGCAAACCGTTCCTATTCAGTTGAGCGGGAATTTGGCTAGCAGCGAGGCCAGGGGATTGGTTCTTTCGGGTACAGTTGCTCAATTTTCGCCGATCTTACTTGCATTTGCCTGGAGTCGATCGACAGATGCGCCGGTAATCCTTGGACACCTCAACTTTTTTGCGGAGTTTAATGTCTGCTTTTTTCGTCATGAGTTAGCTTTTGAGGTTTACCCAATACAGAAATGAAGAGAGGCTGCACAGTCATTGCAATGCGATTTTATGCTTGTGCAAACTGGGATGAGGTAAATTAGTGCGTTGGCGAAGCCGACCTTTGGCATCGCCCTTTCCTACATATTCGCTTAACGCTCGTGTCACCCCAACCTCTTTTTCCACCGACAATCCGATCGATTTCCACCATCTCAAAGGGCACTGATTGCAGACTCTTAGCGTGAAGCGTAGCTATCCCGTAGGGCGATCGCCCTTTCTGACATATATTGCTTAATTTGACACTAATGCTCTAGTCCTTAACCCTGACTTAAGAGGACTGAAGTCCTCACTACGAACCAGGTTTGTAGTAAGGACTTCAGTCCTTTCAAAGGTTAAGCTGGAAATTACAGAAATAGAACTGCAATACCGATCGCGATCGCACCAATCCCCATCACAAAAGACCAGAAACGGTGATAGCTGCTAACCGTCGTACCGCTATCGCTTTCAAGCTGAATCAAATCCATCCAAGGCGCCACACCCCGGCGGAACCAACCCAAAGCACTAACATCCATACCAATCAAACTTTTAACCCGTTTCATCCCAAACAGAAAATTACCAATCGGCCCAAAACGAGAAGCATAATGTAGATACATCATTCCCGTTCTGTCTTGCAATTTCAAATCAGAACCAAACGCATAACCCGCATCACCGCGACCAATTAATTCGCCTTGTAGTTTCGCAGGTTGACCGCGTAAAGGACTAGCATAAGGGTCAGACATTAAGGTTAAAACATCCAACTCTTCTGCTTGTGCGTAATTCGGGAACATCACCAAAGCTTTGATTAAAATTCCCACGCCCAAACCGATTAAAGCACAAGCAACCATCATCATCATCGGATTCCCAGCCGAGAGGGAAATGCCGATCGCAAAACCCACCGCCAAACCCAGAGTTTCCGCACTGTACAGCAGCAAATCAAAAAAGAAATTTCCGTACAATTTCCGCTTGCTCAAATGGTGACCCTCGCCCACAATCCGACCCATGTCAAACTCAATATCCAAGCCTAATTGTTCCGCATAGGTGCTCAACGCGCGAACTCGCTTACCAGTCAGCGGGTGAGTCGAATTCAACTCCATCCACCAACCCCACGGATTGAACATATCCCACAGAAAAACTCGTCCAATTTTTTCCGGTTTCGACGAAATCCGGTAAGCAGTACCGCTAGATACCGCAGCTTTTGCATCATAAATGCCTAAAGCGCGAGTTCCTTCTAACAAGCGGCTGGGTTCCGTTGCTCTTTCTCCTTCTTCCAAAATACCGTAAGCAATTTTTACCAAAGCGCGCGATAAAGCGTTGGGGTTTCCGGTAGTTTCGGCGGCAAAATGGTCTGCAAAATATTCTCGTGTCCGCGACAGATACAGCAGCAAATAAGTGCCGGCGATGTAAAAAAAATAAGCCACAGCAGCGACGCTACCTGCCGCACTTCTAGCTTTATCGCCAGCGCTTCGACCGAGGCTTTGAGCTGTAGTGTAAATTAAATAAGTAATCTGCACTAAAGTTGAAGCTAAAGTCATTACTGCAAAGTCCCAATGGACGATGTGACCGAGTTCGTGGGCGTAAACAGTGGCAATTTCATCGTCGTCTAAATAGGTGAAAAGACCTTGACTGACGACTAAGCGAGCGCTGTTAGGAAAGGAACCGTAGGTAAAAGCAGTAGGGTTTTGGTCGTCGATAATTCCTAAACGCGGCTGTTTGAGGTTTTTCTGTTTGCAAACCTTCTGAATAACTTTCGCCGTTTCTGGACTCAGGCTGTCAATTTCTGCTAGGGAAACCCAGCGAGTATTGTAGAGCCAATTTTGAGTTAAGTCCATCAAGTAAGGCGATAGGAAAAAAGCCGCAATGTTAAAAATCAGAGTTATGGGAAGTGCGATCGCCAATCCGGTAACTGGATCGGGGCCGTTGAGAATGAAAACTGAGGCCAAGGACAACACGAACACCATACCAAATAGCATGATGATAGTGGCGCCGGAAGCTAAAACGAGGTTTCCGCCAGTTTTCTGGATCAGTTTAATCCCGGCTTTGGGCGATCGCCCAGCCTTGCGTAAAGGAGCTTGAGATGACATAATATTCTCCTAAGGTTATTGACAAAAGGTAATTACCGTGGGAATTTATCTATACTTCACTGTTTTAACCTGTCACTACGGAGCGCGCTAAGGAGTCTCAACAAAAATATATAATTTCCTGTAAATTGTTAAGATGGAAAACCGCCCGCCCAATTTATTTCCCAAAATCTAATTCCCATTTCAAAACTCAACAATCAAAACTATTTATAGCGGTCATCAGAAAGATGAGGTACGTTGTTGGGCTTGGGCCCTTCTTGGTTTAATTGGTTATATAAGCTGTCAGTTATACCTCATCTTTTTGAGAAAGGCTATATTTCAAAGTTACAAAAAAGAATTGGTTTCAAGCCGGAACCCTTGTATCGAGAAATTAAAATCAGACAATTCGAGGTCGCCCTCAAGCTGTCAACTGTCAACTGTCAACTGTCAACTGTCAACTGTCAACTGTCAACTGTCAACTGTCAACTGTCAACTGTCAACTGAATGAACGCCATGTCGATTATTGAAATTGCCCAAAAAACGCGCCAAGCTGCTAGGAAATTGGCAGTTTTGTCCGCTGATGCCAAAAATCAAGCGATTGAAGCTATTGCTAAAGCTTTAGAAGCTGCTGCGCCGGATGTTTTGGCGGCGAATGCTGCTGATTGCAAGGCGGCTGAGGTTGATGGCATTGCGAAACCGCTGTACGATCGCCTGAAGTTGGACGAGAGCAAGTTGCAAAGTGCGATCGCGGGTGTGCGCGACGTTGCCAAGCTCCCAGAGGCGATCGGTGCCGTCCAAATTCACCGCGAATTAGACACAGGATTAATTCTGAAGCGCATCACCTGTCCTTTAGGGGTTTTAGGGATTATTTTTGAAGCGCGCCCAGAAGCCTTAATTCAGATAGTATCCTTGGCAATCAAATCCGGCAACGGCGTAATTCTCAAAGGCGGCAGAGAGGCAGTCCGTTCCTGCGAAATCTTGACAAAAGTCATTCGCCAAGCATTAGCAGAAACCGCAGTCAATCCCGAAGTAGTCCAGTTATTAACCACGCGGGAAGAAACAATCGAACTGCTAAAAATGGATGAATATATAGATTTAATTATTCCCAGAGGTTCCAACTCTTTTGTCCAGTTTGTGCAGGATAATACCCGAATTCCTGTGTTGGGACACGCCGACGGAATTTGTCATTTGTATGCAGACAAAGCTGCGGATATCAACAAAGCAGTAGAGATTGCCGTCGATGCCAAAACGCAATATCCCGCCGCGTGTAATGCCATTGAAACTATGTTAGTTCACAGTGCGATCGCGCCCAAATTCCTGCCCATAGTTGCCGAAGCATTGCAGCACATCAACACTTACGGTTCGAGACACACAGATGTGATTGTCACCGAAGATAGCGAAGCCGCCGAAACATTTTTAAATGGAGTAGATGCGGCCGGAGTTTATCATAATTGTTCGACTCGATTTGCCGATGGTTTCCGCTACGGTTTCGGTGCAGAAGTGGGGATTAGTACGCAGCAAATGCCACCTCGCGGGCCTGTTGGTTTAGAAGGGTTGGTGACGTATAAGTATCGAGTGGTTGGAGATGGTCATATTGCGGCTAGTTATGTGGGGAATGAGGCTAAGGAATTCACTCATCGGGATTTGTAAAAAGTCAATAATCGCGCAGAGTTATCATTAAGAACAGCACAGGATGTGAGAGGGAATTTAGAGTTTGAAATCGCGGCTATATGGTAAAATCACCTGTGCTGTGCTAGGAGTGAAAGTCTAATTGCATTATGGCGAATTTACCAGATGAAACCTTAACAACAATCTCTAACTTGTTGCCTCGCTTGTTTCAAGTGATTAACCTAGCGACGGAAACGGAGTCTAGCTTGTTTGAGCAATATGGCGAGACAGATGAGACGATTGATGAGCTAGAGCAAGTCAGAAATGCAGAGGAAAGGTTAAGGACTTTGTACAATCGCATTTATGGGTTAGTGTTGCAGATAGCTGAGTCTCAACCAGCAGCTAATTCTGCTACACTAAATTTACTGTATCAGTCAATCGAACAGGCAGTCGCTACAGCCTATGCTGTAGAGGCAACGGCTCAAGAAACAAAAAGAAATTGGAACTTATTATGAATAATGAAAAAAAAATTCCTGATGCAGAGACGAGAGCGAAATCAATAGCTCGCTGGCGCGAAGTGAATTTAATGTTGGAAGATTTGAATATGAAGTTGGCGCAGGCTCAGGCTCTAGCAGAAGTCGATTTACAAAATAGCCCGCTTTACGTGCGTCGCCGGGAAAGAGTCAGAAAGCAGTTAGAAGCTTTGAAAGAGCATAAGTTAGCAGAAAAAGCAGGTGAATAAGCGCGATCGCAGTTGGGATGATTTTAAGAGTAGGCTGTTAGACACCCGACTTTAAAAAAAGTCGGGTATCTAGTATTTTTGTGAAGCCGTTTCTTACTTCTTAGTTATACTTTAAGTCAAACTTCTCTGATCGTCTATTCCTATGACTCTCATAGAAGATATAGATGATTTAATTAATTGATTTAATCAAATCACAAACCTCTACACCATCAAAGTGCGATCGCCCTCACAGCCAACCAAACTTAGCTACAATAAGCTATACCGTCCCCCGCGACTCCCCAAATCGAACAATCCGCCCTGGTTTATGTCCAACCCTTCCCCCCTAGCCCCAGGTTCCACCCTCGAAAAACGCTACCGCATCATCCGCGAATTAGGCCGCGGCGGCTTCGGGCGGACTTACCTCGCAGAAGATACCAACCGCTACGGCGAACAATGCGTGCTCAAAGAGTTTTCTCCGGTGGTTCAAAGCCCGAAAGCGGCCGAATTGTTCGATCGCGAATCGAGTATGCTTTACAGCCTTCAACACCCGCAAATCCCCCGCTTTCGGGAACTTCTGCGAACCGATATCGGCGGTAGTCAAGCTTTGTTTTTAGTGCAAGATTATATCCCTGGTCAAACCTACGAAGAAATACTGATATCGCGCCAGCAACAAGGTAAAAATTTTAGCGAAGCCGAAGTTACTCAAATACTATTTCAGCTTTTACCAGTTTTAGAATACATCCACTCGAAAAATTTAATTCACCGCGATATCTCGCCGGACAATATTATTCAGCATGATGCTGACAAACTACCGTTTTTAATTGATTTCGGTTCTGTCAAACAAATCGCAGCGAGTGCTCTATTTCAGTCTAAGGGACAATCGGATACGGCGATCGGCAAACAGGGATATTCGCCGATCGAACAAATGCGACAGGGTAAAGTGTCTCCGGCTAGCGATTTGTATGCTTTGGCTGTCACCGCTTTAGTTTTGCTGACAGGGAAAAAGCCTCAGAAATTGTACGATGTTAATCAAAAAACTTGGGATTGGCGGGATCGCGTCAGTGTCAGTCAAAACTTAGGGATGGTATTGGATCGGATGTTAGCAGATCGATCAGGCGATCGCTACCAATCTGCAAAAGAAGTCCGTGAAGCACTCAAAGACCCAAAATTATCCCAAATTGGCAGCATCATCTCCCAAATGGTCACAATGAACTTTGTCGGCCGCCCCTTCAAAAACACCACTCAAACTCCTACCAGCAATCATACTCCTGTCAACCAAAACCCTCAAATTGTTAAAAACACCAATATTTTAAAATTAATTCCTTGGAAAACTGTCGCTAGTTTAAGCGTGGTTTTATTGCCGGGAGTGTTAGCTTTTGGTGCCGTCAAATCTGGTTTTACCCTACCCAAACTGCCTGAATTACCCAAGTTTCCGGAACTTCCACAATTTCCCACAAATACGTCTTTAGATGCAGAAATAGCTAGGCAAGAAAAAATTGGAAAGCGTCGCAAAAATCTCAACATTGACCCAGATATATTCTATCAAAAAGTAGATGAATTATTTTACAATAAATATCCCGAATTACAAGGTCGTACATTGACAGACAAGCCCGAAGATGCAGAAATTAGGCAGAAATGGTGTGAAGTTGCTGAGGATTTTCTGGATAATTTGGAGAAGGGAGGGCAGTTGTAAAATTTAAGATAGAATAAGAGTTATTTAACCACAGAGGGCGCAGAGGGCGCAGAGGGGAGAAAGAAAGAGATACAAGAGAAGGAGAACGGGTGCATCTCATTTTTGCAAATATCTTCGCCCTTTCCAAATTGAAATGCACCCAGGATAACTTTATCTGGTTTAATACAATTTGGTATAGGCAACTTACTTTTAGTTTATTTCACAATGGATTGTATTCAACTTACAGGAATTCGCTGCTACGGCTACACGGGCTACCTACCGGAAGAGCAGGTTTTGGGGCAGTGGTTTGAAGTGGATGTCACTCTCTGGCTAGATTTGTCGAAAGCTGGAAAAAGTGATGATATTGAACATACTCTGGATTACCGCAGTGCCATTACCCTGATTCAAGAGTTAGTCAAAAACTCCAAGTTTTTATTGATCGAACGGTTAGCAGATACGATCGCCCAAGCGCTTTTACAACTACCGTTGGTTGATAAAGTTAAGTTACAACTTTCAAAACCTGCCGCCCCGATTCCTGATTTTGGAGGCAAAATCACTCTAGAAATTACTAGAAGTCATTAGTGATTAGTCATATCATTTCCGGTCAATTACCATAACAAAAACAGTTGGTAGTACCCACGCAAGTCCGCTCCATTTTGCGGACTTTCGTGGCCACGCGCGATCGAATCTAATTGCGGTTAATTGATCGGACACGATATCATTGATTATTGGTTATTGGTATATCTTCTCAAATAACCAATAATCCGACTATTTCCAGCATTCATCGCCCTTTAATTCGAGTATTTATTTTGGCATCGATTCCAGTGTAATTGTGCTACAGTATCTTGTGGATTATGCTGCAAGCATTTTTCAAAACATCGGGAAGCAGCTTCCCATTCTTCTGTTGTGTAAAATACTAACCCTTGCTCAAACTCGGTTTTAGTAGCGAGTTTTTGCTCTTGAATTTCCGGCGGATCTGCATCCAAGACTTCAAAGACGGATACCACTTTAGATTTGCCTTTAACTTGTACAAGATCGACTAAACGAATGCAATATTGATTAGCATCTTTTAACCCTAAAAATGTGCAATCGCTAATCAACAAAGGCACGCCATACAGCTTAGTTAAAGTTTCTAGTCGGGAGGCTATATTCACAGCATCGCCGATTGTTGTCCCGTCCATACGAAATTTTCCGCCGACAGTTCCAAGCATTAACATTCCTGTATTGATACCGATGCCAATTTTAATGGGAGGGCGATCGCGTGCTTTTCGGGTTAGATTGTATTCGGCAAGTTTTTTGAGCATAGAAATTCCCGCCTTAACGGCATAATCCGCATGATAAACACTACCAAATAATGCCATAATCGCATCGCCAATATATTTGTCAATTAACCCATTATTCTCAATAATAGCGGGTTCCATTATAGAAAAATAGCTGTTAATAAATTTAAAAATATCTTCTAAAGGCATGGTTTCTGAAAGACTTGTAAACGATCGAATATCAGAAAACATAACTGACATCTCTTTTTTCACAGAATCACCAAGTTCAATATCGACAAGATTTTCTTTGTTCAACAATTTTAGAAACTCATCCGGTACGAAGCGAGAACAAGCTGTGTTTAAAGAAATTAAATTTTGGTTTATTTTAATTAATTCTATATTTTGTTTAATTATATTTTTTGCTTGCATATAACTTTTTGTAGCCTCTGTTATCGTCAAAAATAAATCTTCAGCTTGCCAGGGCTTAGCTATGTACCGATAGAGTTTTGCCGTATTAATGGCATTGGTGACTCCCTCGATACTCGCTTGCCCCGTCAGCATGATTGTAATTGTTGAAGGAGACTTGTTGTGAATTTCTTTTAAGACTTCATCTCCTTTCATTCTGGGCATCATGTAGTCGGCAATCACGACAGCAATTTGATGACCATCTTCTAATAAATCATCAACCATTTGCAGCGCTTCATGCCCGTCATGCGCTGTTTCTATTTGATATTGATTTTCCAGGGTTTCTGATAGTTCTTTTCTGAGGCTATCAAGAATCATTTGCTCATCATCGACACACAGAATGACTGGTTTTTTCATATTCCTCTAAGGTGGGATTAATTTATAATTTTTCAATTCCCGACTTGATGGAGTTAATCAGTTCTTGCTTTGTCCAAGGTTTGGGAATAAGATGATGAAGATCTGCTTCTTTTTGGGCTCGTTCGATCGCTGCATCATCTGCCTGTCCGGTTAATAAAATTTTCACCGTTCCTGGAAACCTTTTCTGGACTTCAACGAGCAATTCATCGCCTTTCATTCCCGGCATTAACCAATCAGAAACAATAATTACGACTTGAGTTCCTTCTTCATAAAGTTCGTCTAAAACTTCTAGTGCTTCTTCTGCATTTTCGGCAGTTTCATATACATATTGGTCATCAAATTCTTCTTGAATTTGTCGGAGTACGCTATTCAAAATAACAACTTCATCATCAACACACAAAATTGCAAGCTTAGGCATAATTATTTTTCCTGAAATTACAAACAATTTAACATCAAATTACTCTAAATATCTGCTGGCAATGCCACAATAAAAGTAGTTTTTCCAGGCAGCGATCGAAAATGAATTGTCCCTCCATGTTTTTCAATAATTTTTTTCACGATGTCCAGCCCTAAACCGCTGCCCTCTCCTGGAGGCTTAGTGGTAAAAAATGGCTGAAAGATTTTATCTTGAATCTCTTCTGGTATGCCATTACCGCTATCGGTAATACTGACTTCGATGTTACCATGCAATCGAGCGGCATCAACTCTGAGTATTCCCCGATAATTCATCGCTTGCAAAGCATTGTGAATTAAGTTTGTCCAAACTTGATTGAGTTCATCGAAATAGCATTCGATCTGAGGCAAATCTTCATAGTTTTTGATTAATTCTACTCCATGTTTGATTGGATTTTGATAAAGTGTCAGAACTGCTTCTAATCCTTCGATAATATTGACTTTAATTTTTTGCTCGTTGAGATTTTGTCTGGCATAGGTTTTGAGTGCAAATACAACTTTTGCAGCCCTTTCAGAGGCAGTATTGATATCTCTAGTGCTTTCTTGCAATCGCACAAAAGAGCGGACTGTTTTGAGAAATATTTCGCTGCTGGGCTCTTGAAATAAATTGAACAGAGGTTCTATATTTTCGTAGATTTTAAGATCGAGAAGCAAATTGGCAAGAGTATCAGCATTACTGAGATTTTGGGTTTCTAGTTGGGCGACGATTGCTTTTCTCAGTTGTCGTCTTTCCCTTCCAGAAATCAATGCAGGATTTAGCAGCGATCGCGCTAATAATTCCTTAAATTGTAATTCTTTTTCGGGTGTCAACTGTCGAAACCATGTCGGTAATGCAGCCAAATTTTCCGAGAAGTAATCGCCAATATATTTAACAGAGGATTGAATCGCACCCAAAGGCGTATTGATTTCGTGGGCAACTCCCGCAATCAGTTGACCTAATGCTGCCATTTTTTCAGAATGAATCAATTCCTGCTGAGCTGATTCTAGCTGTTTTAAAGTATTGGCAAGTTCTTCGTTTTTTTGCTGTAGCTGTTGCGTTCTTTCGGAAACTTGAGATTCTAAATTACGATTGTAATTCTCTCTAAGTTTTTCGGCTTGTTTCCTTTCTGTAATATCGGAAAAAGTGGCAATCGCATAACAAATTTTTCCAGTTTCATCGCGAATTGGTGTCGAAGAAATCTCTAAAGGAACGATCCGTTTTTCTTGATGAATTTCTAGATCGTCAGTTCGCACTATTTCTCCTGACAAAGAACGCGCGATCGGCAAGTCTGGCGATTGGCACAAATCTTGGCGCTCGCTTTGATACAAAGCATAAATATGGGGTAAATTTTCGATATTCGAGATTGTCCCTTCTGCGATTTCAAACAATTCCTTAGATTTTTGATTGGCGTAGGTTAGTTGTCCCAGAGCGTTATGAACCGATACACCAATTGGCATAGCTTCTAAAAAATGTCTCAATCGCTGTTCATTTTCTATTAATCGTTTATTCTGTTCGGCTAGCTTTCTTTCCTGCACGTAACTTTTAATTGCTTCTTTAACTGTTAATTTTAAATCGACTTTGTGCCAAGGTTTGGAAATATATCGATAGAGTTTTGCGGAGTTAATCGCATTCACGATTCCTTCAACTGTTGCCTCGCCTGTCAACATAATTTTTAGAGTTTGTGGGAGTTTTTCGTGAACGTATCGTAGGACTTCATCTCCTTTGATATCTGGCATGATATAGTCAGAAATCACCAGCGCAATTTCACTACCATCTTTGATTAACTCATCCACCAACTCTAATGCTTCCGCACCTCCCAGTGCTGTTTCAATATCGCATTCATTGTCTAAAGATTCTGATATTTCTCGGATGAGGCTATCCAGAACAATTTGCTCGTCATCAATACAAATCACAATAGGTTTACTCATTTTTTTTTTAACGCTCTATTGGTAGGATAACTGTAAATGTGGTTTGACCTGGACGAGATTCAAAAGTAATCTGTCCCCGATGTTTTGCAACGATTTTGCGAACGATATCCAGTCCTAATCCGCTTCCTTCGCCTGGAGGTTTAGTGGTAAAGAAAGGTTGGAATATTTTCGAGTGGATTTCTGGGGGAATCCCCGTGCCACTGTCGGCAATGCTAATTTGGATATTTTCGTGATTGTGAATTGCGTTAACGGTGAGAGATCCTTTGTTATTCATCGCTTGTAGGGCGTTATGAATCAAATTCGTCCACACTTGGTTGAGTTCGTCAAAATAACACTGAATGGGTGGGATATGTTCGTAGTTTTTAGTTAATTCTATACCCTGTCTGATCTGACTTTGATAGAGGGTCAAAACTGCATCTATGCCGTCGAGGATGTTGGCTTCGATTGTTTCACCGCTAGAGTCGTGTCGGGCGTAGGTTTTTAGGGCAAACACGGCTTTGGCGGCACGATCGCTGGCGATGTTAATATCTCGGGTGCTGGCCTGCAAGCGCACAAAGGCCCGTACAGTTTTGAGAAATTGGTCGCTGTCGCTTTGTCGTAGAAGTGAGAATAAAGGTTCGAGGCGATCGTGAACTCCTAAGTCGAGGAGGATATTGGCTAATCCTTCAGATTTCTCAATGTTTTGGGCTGCGAGTTGGCTAGTAATTGTTTTTCTGAGTTGTCGGCGTTCGCGACCGGATACGATCGCGGTGTTGGTAATGGATCGTTGCAACAATTCCAAAAATTGTGTTTCTCGTTCTGGGGTAAGTTCGCGAAATAATGTGGGAAATTGGCTGAGGTTTTCGTTGAGAAAGTCGGTAATATAACTAACAGAAGAGCGAATTGCTCCTAACGGGGTGTTAATTTCGTGAGCAACTCCTGCTACGAGTTGACCTAATGCTGCCATTTTTTCCGATTGCACTAATTCATCTTGAGTTAGTTGGAGTTCGGTTAAGGTTTGGGATAGTTCGGCTGTGCGTTCGGCAACTTGTTCCTCTAATGTTCGATTGTAATCTTCGCGCAATTTTTCAGCTTGTTTGCGTTCGGTGATATCCTGGAAAGCTGCGATCGCATAACTTAGGTTTCCATCCGCATCGTAAATCGGCGTTCCTGCGCTTTCAATGGGAATAATTTTGTCTGGATGATGAATTTCCATATCCTCGCGACGCACGCTTTTTCCTTGCAACGCATTTAACAGGGGATCTGATTCTTGAGGATAAATGCGATCGCTACCAGCTTGGTAAATTTTGTATTGAATCTGAATTTGTTCGGCAACGGATGCTACCACACCTTGACCGAGAAGATGCTGTCCAGTTTGATTGGTGTAGTAGGGATTTCCGTGACTGTCGGTGACAAAAACACCAATGGGCATGGCATCGAGGAATTGCGATAGGCGACCTTCGCTTTCAGATAACGCTGAATTCAAGGCTTTCATCTCGGCATTCTTCTGTTTGAGTGTTTCTTCATTTTGGCGCAATGCGGCGGTGGCGCGATCGATCGCCAATTGCAACCGTGCCGGTTCGCTAGCTAAAATGAAGACACCGATGCTTCCCACAAGTGCGATCGTCATACCTCCTCCCCTCAACCAAATAGTAACTGGTGAATGGTCATACCATCCAGTTTTAGGAACGGCGGCCAACTGCCAAGAACCGTTCGGTAACGTGACGGAAAGAAAAACGGGTTTTTCCTGAAAAATTGCCCCATTGCCGAAAAAAACCTCACCTTTTTCCCCCAATCCATCTTTGCCACGCAGTACATATTTTAAGTTAGATGATTCTTGTAACAATCCGGCTTCTTCATAGATAGTTTCGGGATTGACCAAAATACTCGCGAGTCCCCAATATTCAGATTTTCCCTCTATTGATTTGACAAAAATAGGCGATCGGTTAATAAATGCAGTACCGCCTTGTACGAGTTTAACCGGGCCGGCAACAACCGATTTTTTTGAGGCAATAGTTCGATCGACAGCTTCTTTTTGGGTCGGCGTTGCTGCTAAGTTCAACCCGAAAGCTTTTTCGTTGCCTACAACCGGATAAATATGACTAATCGCCGATTTTTTGGCTAGGTTCGTACTCCGAATCCCTCGATACCTCTCCAACAGAGGAGAAGCAATAGCTGTAAATTCATCTTGGGTGAGTTCGGGACGGGTTGAAGCATGAGTGACTAAAGCTTCTACGAGAAGAAGTCTGGTGTTAATTGCCCCTTCCAAACGGGCTCGCACGGTACTCAGTTGATTGAGAGTATCTGCCTGTTGTTGTTCCTGAAATCGCTGAGTTTCGGAGCGATCGAGAATCATGGTAGCCGCCAGAATTGATAAGGCTGCGCTCGCAGCAGTTACAAAGGCTTTACCAGTATGTTTTTGAATTTTTCTCATACTATAGCAACCGCCACATCGGTGAGGGCATAAATAACTTCATGAATAGAGCCGATACCCGTACTGCATCAATGATTTGATTCGGGTTCTGCAACTGTCAACTGTCAACTGTCCACTTTCCACTGCTATAGATTGTCCGATATGACTCAATATAAGTTAAAAAAATGGTACGATAGTCCCAATGAATTCGGTAGGTTACAATCGGGAATTGCTAATTTTTAAGATACCCGAACTTAAGTAACACAAAAACTCCTTACAAGTAGCAAAGTTTCCAAAATTCAGATCGCTACTGCACCCTTTCGGGATCGCGATATTTAAAATAAGCTACAATTATGAGCAATAGTCCGGACAGTTTTTAGTTGTAGTCTGAAACCCTTGATTTTCCGTTGGCAACTCGATTACCGACTCCCCTTGAAACTTTGATGCTCTTCTTGGCGATCGAATACTGTCCGAAGGAGTGCATCTCACTTTTCAAGAGGGCGAAGCATGACCGCATATAAGTTATTAGTTATCATCTCATATTGATTTCGGTCATGCTTCGCCCCTACAAACATATTTGCCTTGCGCCAGATGCACCCGTCTGAAGTATTGGTGAGAAAAATTATCTGTATTGCTGTATTCTACAGCGACTTTATTGAGAATTGGCAGTAATTAGGATTTTTACCAACTGCTCTGGGAGCTTTGGTTTGAAGTTGTTTGAAGTGGTATTACACGATACTTTTCAGACATTTTATAGTTTTGCGACATCTGAAAAAAATTCAAGCTTATCTCTATTAGTCGATCGCCCTTGATGGTCTTTTGCTTCTAATTTATTGGGTTGAGGGTTGGGGATATTTGAGCTAAAACACCGAAATTCCCCAATTTGGTCAACCCTCCACCTTAATTTTGACAGCTTAATGACCGCTGATTACCATTTCAGCAGATTAAACTCTTCCATGTCTACGGTATTGCGGTTGCGGTAAATCGCCAAGACGATCGCCAAACCAACAGCAGCCTCAGCAGCCGCAACGGTTACTACAAAAACAGTAAATACTTGACCTTTAATCTGTACGGGGTCAAGATAGTTAGAAAAACCCATCAGATTGAGATTGACTGCATTCAGCATCAACTCGATCGACATTAATACCCGCACGGCGTTTCGGCTGGTAATTAAACCGTAAATGCCAATGCAGAAAAGTGCAGCAGCTAATAACAGGAAATACTGGAGTTGCAGTTGCATAATTTTTGGGAGTTGCTCTCAGTCTAAATTACTACAAAACAGGCAGATACAGAGGCTGCGAACAGAAACCAGGTTTCTCGCCTGACGAACAGATAGGTACGCAGTGCACACCCTACAATTACTTTGTTTCCGGTGAAGAAACATCACCGGCTGAAACTAATTCGCGGGGGCGTTCAGGCAAACTAAAAGCTGGTGTATCTGATTGCTTCACGGACAGTTCATCCGCAAAGAAATCGCGGCGCGCCAACACAATTGCTCCTACCATTGCCATCAACAAAAATACCGATGCTAACTCGAAAGGTAGCAAATAGTCGGTGAAGAAGTGTTTGGCGATCGTCACGATCGAACTTTCGGCGGGTGCTCCCGTCGTTGTCACAATTGCCCAAGGAGTAGACACTACCATCGTGCCCAAAAGTGCAAACAAACCAGCACAAACGACTGCGGTTGCGACTTGACGC
The DNA here is from genome assembly GCF_020738785.1 of Microcoleus sp. PH2017_05_CCC_O_A. NCBI lineage: Bacteria > Bacillati > Cyanobacteriota > Cyanophyceae > Oscillatoriales > Microcoleaceae > Microcoleus > Microcoleus sp. PH2017_05_CCC_O_A. The sequence goes on from NZ_JAEQCB010000033.1 coordinate 50,118, forward strand.
ACCCAAGCGTTAGGAATTGTGCGGAACTCTTCTCGTTTGTTTACCAACATGATGGCAAACAAAATTAAGACGTTAACAGCGCCAACATAAATTAAGATTTGGGCTGCTGCTACAAAGTCAGCATTCAACAATAGGTACAAGCCGGCAATGCTGGTAAATACGCCACACAGCAGAAATGCTGAGTAAACGATGTTGGAGAACAGGACTACTCCTAATGCTCCTCCAATCATCATTACGGCGAGTATGCCAAATGAAACAATTTGAACCCCTTCGGCTAGATTCACAATATTTAATCCTTTGTTAATTGGGCATTGGCCATCGGTAATTGGGCATTGGTAATTGAGAATTGGTAATTGGCAATTGGTAATTGGCAATTGGTAATTGGTAGTTGGTAGTTGGTAATTTGTTGTTTGTTAGTTCCAATAACTTATTACCGATTCCCCATTCCCCATTCCCCATTCCCAATTACCGATTCCCCATTCCCCATTCCCATTACTTACTTTCCTGAATTTCCTCTGGGCGGAGGCCTGCACGGCGATCGGTGTAGGAAACTTCATGAGGATCCATCACACCTTTCGGCAAATAAGCGAATTCGCGCAACGGTGTCACCATCGGATCGTCTGAAACCTTGTATGGCAAGCGTCCTAGTGCCACATTGTCATAATTCAATTCATGACGTTCGTAGGCGGCCAACTCGTATTCTTCTGTCATCGACAAGCAATTAGTCGGACAATATTCTACACAGTTACCGCAGAAGATACACACCCCGAAATCGATACTGTAGTGCTTGAGTTGCTTCTTCTTAGTTTCTTTGTTAAATTCCCAATCCACCACAGGTAAGTTGATTGGACATACTCGAACACAGACTTCGCAGGAGATGCACTTGTCAAATTCAAAGTGAATTCTGCCCCGAAAACGTTCGGAAGGAATTAGTTTTTCGTAAGGATACTGCACTGTAACCGGGCGGCGTCTCATGTGATCGAAGGTCACAGCTAGCCCTTGGCCGATATACTTAGCAGCTTGAACAGTCTCTTTGGCGTATGCGCCTACTTGATTGAGGAATTTTAGCATCGTGTTCTCTCTCTGTACTTGAGTTTTTGGTAATTACTAATTGATAATAGGTAATTGGTTAACAGGTATTTTTTCTGTTGCCCTTTACCTATTATGAATTAACCGCCAAAAGCAAAGGGAAAGGCAAGTTTCAAAGCTGCGGTCAATAGCAAGTTAACTAGAGCAACCGGAAGCAAAAACTTCCATCCCAAATCTAGCAATTGGTCAATCCGAACTCGTGGCAGAGTCCAACGGAGCAGAACTGCCAAGAACAGGAAAAAGTAGGCTTTCAACAAGGTCATTGTAATGCCCAGCGTGCCGGTAATTACCTGTAACCAAGGAGTTGTTTCGCTCAATCCCAGGGCATTTGTGATAACTCCGACGGGAATCGGGCATTCCCAACCACCGAGGTACAAAACGGCTACTAGCAGGCAAGAAAGGACGAGGTTAACGTAGGAAGCGATGTAGTATAAGGCAAATTTCATGCCTGTATACTCAGTCTGATATCCTGCTACCAATTCTTCTTCTGCTTCGGGTAAGTCAAAGGGTAAACGTTCGCATTCGGCTAGTGCTGCAATCCAGAAAATCAGGAAACCTGCGGGTTGTCGCCAGACGTTCCAGCCGATGATGCCGTAGCCGGCTTGTTGGTGTACGATGTCGATCGTACTTAAGCTGTTGGACATCATCACAACTGCCAATACTGCCAAAGCTAGAGGAATTTCGTAGCTGAGGGATTGAGCAGCGGCTCTGAGTCCGCCGAGGAGGGCGTATTTGTTGTTAGAAGCATAGCCCGACATCAGCAAGCCGATCGGCTGAATGCTAGAAAGAGCAATCCAGAGAAATATCGCTGTCCCCATATCGGCGATGAGCATATGCTCTCCGAAGGGTACGATCAAGTAGGACAGAAACACTGGAATCACGACAATTACCGGGCCGAGCGTGAACAGCAGCGCGTCAGCTTTTGCCGGTACAATGTCTTCTTTGAATACCAACTTCATGCCATCGGCAACGGGTGCTAGGACTCCCAGGGGGCCGAGAAATTCCGGGCCAATCCGCTGTTGAGCGGCGGCGGAAATTTTCCGCTCTAGCCAGACGCTAGTCAGTACCCCGAATACAGCACCGACAACCATCAGCACCATTGGCAGTGGTAGCCAAAGCACGTGGGCGATGTCCGCCGGTAAGCCCAAATTCGTCAGGGCTTCTACAAAACTTCCTTGTAAGTCAATTCCTGGGTTCATGTTTCCAGCTTTTGAGCGATCGCCATATAATTTTTCACCCGTCCTTCGTAGGAGTAGGCTTAGAGAGCGGGGACTTTGTAAAGATTTTTAATGCTTTACCGCCTAATAGTATATCGCCGGACAGCCCCCAAGAACCGATGGATGAGGTGAAATTATAGTTATCTGATCCCCAAGCTTGACTAATGGGTTGCTAACTTATGGTTGAGGAATGAAGAGGAGACGGCAGTGCCCTGTCCCTACCATGATTAATTGTAGGGACACGGCACTGCCGTCTCGTCCGTTTATATCATTGCGATACTAATGAAATTGATATGATATCAATTCCGGTTACACCAGAATGATATAGAGTCCAGGGCAGTGCCGTCTCCCTACAATATTTGTCGGTAGGGACACGGCACTGCCGTCTCCTGATTTTGGCTACTAATAATTCCGATGCTACCGGATTTGATATCACTCCTTTGAGATATAGCCCAAACAAAAAGGGCAGAGAATTAATTCTCTGCCCTTTTTATGCTTTAAAGTAACTTTCAAATGGCTTAAACCATTGATTTTACGCTACCTTTTTTATGGAACTGGGCAGAATCGAACTGCCGTCCAAAATGGGTATTTACCTTCCGATCGTTCACAGGTTTATCCCCTCTGATCCTTGGGGCGGGAACCATCTTTATCCTAAATGGGAGGATTTTCTAGTGATTGCTTTCCCGGCTAGACGACTAGAAACGTTTAGCTAGGGCATCCGTTGGGGGTTGTTATGCTGCCTTTAACGGAGTTAAGCGGCATACACTCTGAACCAAGCTAGAGAAGTTTTTAGGCTACAGCTACGGCTTTGCGAGCGAAAGGAACGATGTTGTTCGCATTTACTATTTTTTTTGAGCCGATATTAACGAGAGTAGACTCCCTCTCGACCTGCATCACGGAGCAGCTTTCGCCACCCTGTCGAAACCATTACAGCCCCTCGTGTTCTCTAATCATAGCTAATATTTTGTATAACGTCAATCGATTTTGGATTTTAGATTTTAGATTTTGGATTGAAGATTTTGGATTTTGAATTGAGGATTGGGGATTTTGGATTGGGGATTGGGGATTGTTTGGCAAATAGTAGAGGCCGCACTACCAAGAAACCGGGTTTTTTAACCGAGACAGATTCAAAAAGGTACGTAGTTGCGCTTGAGCGCTGAAGCGCAACTACGTACCTAAAAAACCTTTAAGTATTGTGACACTTGCGATCGCCAACTGTGAGAATGAGCATTTTGGGCAAATATTTTCGTTAAAAAACCCGGTTTCTCTACACCGGTGGAAGATTTCTAATGCAAAGTTTTGTCCCAGACGCCGATGTAAATTCGATCGCGATTGTTGCGTTCGATCGTCCCTTTCAACGAACCTTTCTGAAAATTAAACCGATTGGTGCGACGTTGCTGCACGTCCCGGAACCCTTGCAAAATCTCCTTATCTGCGCCGCCCACCATGCCGTTTAACGCGGTTCGGACTACCAAATCGTCCACCGACTGGGCAAAAGAACCCTCTGTTTGCACGAGTTGTTCGGAATTGCGATCGTAAATATAGCCCAGAGTCACCCGGTTCGGCAGCAATTCATAAAGTGCGGTGCGAGTATTCGGCCAATAGCCGCGGGATTGAGAGTCTGTGGGATCTCCCAGTGCACTTACAATCTGACTTTCCGGCGTACCAACGGCAAACCCTGGGATAGTGGGAGTCTTCTGATAACCGGTTCCTGGTTGTTCGCTGGGTGGGGGCGATCGATCGGGCGGCAATTGCTTGTCAACCAGTTTTTCCGCTGGTGTGGGTTTCCCAGCCTCAGGTGTTGGAGTTGTTGTTGGTGCTGGAGTTGGGGCCGGAGTTGGAGTTGGCGCGGGAGTTGGAGTTGGAGTTCGAGTTGGAGTTGGCGCGGGAGTTTCAGCAGCAGGCGGCGGAGTTTCTTGGCGAGGGGGAATTGGTGCGGGTGTCGGAGTGGGAATTGGTGCGGGGCTGGTGCGCGCGTCTGGATCTGCGGGGGTGGAAGTGCGATCGTCCTTCGCTATTGGTGCCGGTTCCGAAGATTGTCCGTTGAGGAAAATCCTCGCAATCCCGACCAAACCACCGAATATAAGTGCGATCGCCACCAACCCCAAAATCAACCAAACCTTGCGGTTGCCGGAGCCATTCGTCACTACAGCAGGCGCTGTTCTCAGATTTGCCGGCGACTGAGGCCCGTGTCCCGGCATCACCGCCAGCGTCGGCCCGGTGTCCGACCCTGCACCCTGCCCGTGCAGCAGCGACAGCCACTCATCCACGCTAGCAGGGCGATTTTGAGCCTCTACCGTCATCCCCCGCATCACCGCTTGACTCACAGTCACACTTAAGTCAGGCCGCAAGTCGCGGGGTGAAGGCATCGGCTGGCTGGTTCGCAAAATGGCAGCCACGGGCACCCTGGCTGTGAGCAAAGTGTAAAGCGTCGCCGCTAGCCCGTAAACATCGGTAGCGGGCGTATATTTTCCTTGGGCGAAATACTGTTCTGGCGGTGCGTAACCGTCGGACACCATATTAGTGTGACTTTGAGTTGCGCCTGCTGTAAACTCGCGGGCAATGCCAAAATCGATCAGCACAACTTCCTGAGTACCTTGGCGCAACAGAATGTTTTGCGGTTTGATATCTCGATGCAGCAAACCTTTTTGATGAACTGCTTTCAAAGCAGCCCCAATTTGAGTGATGTAGAGAATTGCCAGATTTTCGGGGAGGGGATTGCTTGTACCGACTACATCGCCCAAATTCTGACCGGCTATGTAGTCCATTACCATGTAAGGCTGTCCGTCTTCGACAAAGAAGTCGCTGACGCGGACTATATTCGGATGGACGCAGGAAGCTAATCGCCTTGCTTCGTCTTGGAATTTGCGATCGAACTCGGCAAATTTGGGATCGCGCCGCAGAGATTCGTTGAGGGTTTTAATAACGACGGGCTGTCCTAAATAGCGGTGATTTGCTCTGAAGGTAATTCCAAAGCCGCCTCGCCCGAGTTCTTGTTCGAGGGTATATTTTCCGCCCTGTAAACTTTTGCCGATTAGTGCGTCCATAATATGTCTAGGCGATCGCATACCAGATAATATCGCTGATTATGGCACGTCTAGTGTGGTAGTTCATCGCTCCAAATGGCGATCGTACTCCTTCGGTATTAGTTAACTTGTTAGAAACATTACTCATAATGCGTCCACATCCGCAAAATTTTTACCGTATTCTCTGACTCAATCACCTCGTACACCAGACGGTGCTGAATGTTGATTCGCCTTGAATATGCGCCTTCCAAATCTCCCACCAATTTCTCGTAGGGTGGCGGATTCTGAAACGGATTGGTTTGAATGATGTCTAGTAACTCTTGCGCTTTGTCTCGTAAATTGCTAGAAGCGAGCTTTTTGGCATCTTTCTGTGCCTGTTTGGTATATACCAGATTCCAATTCACCACTCCAACTCCCTAGCGCAATCCTCGATCGGCGTTGCCATTCCTTCCCGAATCGATTCCCGCATCCCTGGCACTGACAGTAGATATAATGTTTCCTGTACCGATGCCCAATCAGATTCAGATAATAACACTGCATTGCTAGTCTGTCCTGCAATCACAATAGGTTGATGCGACTCACTCACCGAATCTATTAACTGCTGCAATTGCTGTTGAGCTTCATTGATTGGAATCATAATTTTCCACTCGTCTAAATACGCTTTTCTAGATGATGTTGGGTGGCTGCAGACACTGCTACAACTGCCCCAGAAACTTGTCGTAGTCTGCGTGTGAACCAACCCAAAACCAGATTGCAGTGTCTCCATCCAACTGACCAACTGCTCGATAGTTTTTGCTAATTCGGGCAGACTAGATTGGTAAGTCTGGATGCACCTTCTTGAAACGCAGGCTTGGATGACTTGGGTTTTCCTTGAATTGGCGATACGCCGAGCGTGTCTGCTGTTGAACTTGTTCGGGTAAATCAGCAAATAATCTGCGGAACTCGGTTGTAGTGCGTGACTTCACAATGTTTCTGGATCGAGTTCTTGGGTTTGACCTGCATGATACTCAGCCATTGCGGTGGCTGCGAGTTTAGCAAGAGCATCTGGGGAACGGGAGAATGCTCGATCCCAGCGCCTCTCGTCTTCAAGTTCTTCCAGAATCATTGAAGCGAGGGCATCTTGCTCGCTTGCAGACAAGGTTTTCAACTTGGCGATCGCACGTTCGAGTAACTCAGTCATGGCTACCACACTTTTACAATTAAAATGGCGTCCTCTCCATTATCCATTGTTTCAGGCAGGTTGAGGGTAGCTCGAACAAATGGCAGGCTAATTATCATTATTAATAACTACGAAGGTTCAATCATCAAGGTTGGTAAATGTCGGTGCTAAGGCCCGTGAAAGCCGAGCTTGCCAATCCTTTGCCTCCCCTTCAACCCCAGGATACTCTAGCTTAAAGTTGTCCCAATCTAGATATGCTGAACACGGTGATTCTGTCCAAGGCCATCCAGATTTCCAAGAAAAGTTTGGTTTCACTGCCGCCTGATTCTTCCAATCTTCACTTGAATGAAGAACTTTATAAAGAATGTCAAAAGACAATGAAGTTTGCTCCGCTAAGAGTGTTGCATCATACAAATCTTTGCCTTGTGGATAAGTATCGGTTTCTAACCAAAGCAATTTCCATGCCAATGACAGTTCTTTAGAAGCTGCCCACACTAACCTATTTTCACCAATTGAGGAAGGGATATAGACCTGAATTGGATCGCACAATAGTTCTTCATTAAAAACCACATCCATATGCAAATCTCCTGAAGGAAAGCCGTCTGCTTTCCAAGGAAAAATAATGCGCCTACCTGATGCACGTTCATAAGTCCAAATCTCAGTTAGGGAGATTTTGTCCACGTCAATAATCGCATTACCTACATGAGGATGAGCTGAAACTATCTGAATTAATCCATTGAACAATTCTCTAGATAAAGGGGAATTGACGCTAATATCGTGAGGTATAAAAACCCAGTCTATATCACCGGGTTCTCTCGCCACATCTCCTAACCATGCTTTCAGTAATAAACTACCTCGTAAGACAAGGCGATCTTTCCAGATTGAACAACTAATAATTTGCAGCAGATAATCCATCACTTGCCGACGAATATTCAGCCATTGAGTTCTAATTTCTGGATCTTCAAATATTGGCTCTCCCAGACGAAATGCTCCCCGAAGATGCTTCTGGGGAATTAGTGCAGGCTCGAAAACTGTTGGTCGTTCAATTTTCTGACCTTGTTCTGAAACAATGATGTATGTCTTCGGATCGTATTTCATTAATCCTCCTTTATATTATGCTTGATAGTTATTAATGTAAAATTGGTGATTCTTTCCCTATTATACATCCTCTCCTCCGATTTTATATTCTGCTTGATAATTATCCGTGTAAAATTGGTGATTCTTTCCCTATTATTCGTGCTATCCTCGGATTTTATATTCTGCTTGATAATTATCCGTGTAAAATTGGTGATTCTTTCCCTTGAATCCAACCTGCGTCAAGGTCAAGATTACTATCATAGACAACAAATTCTGCTTCGACATCGATCGCTAAATATCTCAAAGTAGCGATCGCTTTTAAGAGAGTGTGAAGTTGTTGTTGAGCTTCAACACGACCAACGGAGATACAACGCTGAGTGACAAATCGCTCGTGATATTGGTCACTCCGAGTCTGGAAGAGATTACGAGAGAGATGAGCAGAATGTCTTTCGGCCAGGTCAATCAGAGGCAGAATATCAGTAGAAGGTTCAAGCAACAGTTTGATATGATGCTCAAAGTAGCGATCGCATGGATGGTTTAGTGCTTCGGCATTAGACTGCGGAACACTCTGGTTCCACTGTGGCACCTCAATTTTGATGCGTGTCACCGTGAAGCCTTCAGCATTTAGAGATTGGCTTGAATCAAATGCCGTCTTTAACTCGTTTGTCAGGCTACCTTGCCCATGCCGGGTCAACATTAGTTGAGATACAGTAACCCCACGGTCTAGAACTATATGGAGAAGTTTTAGACCATGATTAATGCCCCATTGTTCAAGCGCCTCTACTCTGTCCAAGTCCTTGAGGCCAACGGTAAGGTGAGTTTCAAATTTTCCAGTGAATTCCATGAACTCTTCCTAATAGGTCGGCTCGCCCAAACCGCAGTACAATACACTAATTCAAAAACGCCTTTCTCGGAACCCTTGCCAGTTGGTAGGCGCCGCGACTGTCCAATAGTTGATATTGATTTGGCTGCAATCCGAATTCCACAAACTTGTGTGGATATCCCAGCACGAGAATCATCGGAGAAGTGTTGTTGTTGGATTGCTCAATGTAGTCTTTCGCGCCCCTGGGAAGTCGGTAGAAAGTCACCGGATCTTGGGTGTAAAAAACTAGACTCGGTTTCCAGAAACCAATCATCATCAACTCTTCTCCCGGCTGTTTTTGTTGGACAACAACCTTCGCTAACTCTCTCAGAGGTAACTGGCGGTTGAGATCGACCAAATTGTAGGCGGGAGTCAAACCAAAGATGATAAATGCGACTAATCCGATGAAGTTAGCTACCAAAATCCAGCGTTGTTGACGTTTCCAGAGTAAAAGTGCGATCGCCCCAGCCGCCGTTATCCAAATCGTACCGCCAACCATCAGCAATCCCGACTGCTGAATTGCTTGCGGAAAATTGGGCATTGCCGGGTCATCTCCCAGCCAGTGGTAGCAGTAAAAAGTTGCTCCGGCTATAATCAGTAAAAATACGATATTGAAAATGTATGTAACTAACAGCCCTCGCGGTAAAGAATTTGGTTTTTTCTCTAACTTTCCCGGTCTGTTTTGTGGTTGCTTGCCTGCAATAATATCGCTCCACAGCAGCGTTACCAAAATGGCTGCGGCGGGCAGTAAAGGCAATACATAACTAGGCAATTTTGTCACGGCGAGCGTGAAAAATCCAAAGATGCAGCCGAACCAAAATAGGGCAAATAAACTTAATTGTGCCGATCGCGCTTGACGGCGCCAGTAACTGCGCTGCCAAAAACGGGTACGCGCGATCGCCACCGGCAAATAAATCGACCAAGGCGCAAAACCGACGAGCACTACAAAAAAGTAAAAATACCAAGGCGCCGAGTGCTTGTTGACTACTCCAGTAAAACGCTGGAAATTGTGATAGCCGAAAAAACTGTCAATATAAGTTTCACCGTTGGCTAAAGTAACGAGAATAAACCAAGGTAGGGCGATCGCCAAAATAATCAAGATTCCCGACAGCGGACGCATTTCGCGCCAAAGTTGCCGAAAATTTCCCAAATACAGCCCGAAGCTACCAATAATCATCGCTGGGATGACAATTCCCACAGGCCCCTTAGCCAGAATTGCTAAGGCAATTAGTACGTAACAAGTCAAATACCATTTATTGGGAAATCGCCCAGCAGAAATGGTGGAAAGTTCTGCTTTTTCTCTCTGTTCTTCTAGCGTGTAACCGAGAAAAAATGCCAAAAGTGACGAACAAATACAGGCAACTAATAGCATATCAGAAACGCCAGTCCGCCCCCAGGCAATAGTTTGGGGATTTAAAGCTATTAATGCCGCACCAATCCAAGGAGTAGAAAGAAAGAGGGGGAGATTGGGAGATTGGGAGAATTTTGCTTCTTCCTCATTCACTCTTCCTTCTTCCTCATTGACTCTTCCTTCTTCCTTCTTCCTTCTTCCTTCTGTTTTCGATAGAGTGTAGAATCCGAGGCAAGTCAGGGCGATCGCACAAAAAGCCGACGGAAGGCGCACAGCCCACTCGTTAACGCCCAGAGTGTGGTAAGCCACCGCCATCAGCCAGTAAATCAACGGCGGCTTGTCAAACCTGGTTTCGCTGTTGAAATAAGGAGTGATCCAATCCCCTGTCACCGTCATTTGACGGGCGGCTTCAGCAAACAGCGGTTCGGTTTCGTCAACTAAGCCGATGTTGCCTAAATTCCACAAGAAAGCTACCCAGGCGATCACGCACAGCCACAACACCGATAGCAACAAAGGTACCATCGGCCGATGCCTGTAATATTCTGACAAATTTTTAATAACTTCCTTCACCCAAACTTCCTGCGATTTTAGATTTAAAATTTTAACTCGCATAGAAGTCTACCGAAAAATTGCCTTCTCGAAACTGGGAATTCGATCTAATCCGGTTCAATTCAAATCTTGCAGCGTTCTCAAGAACAGGCAAGATGCCTGTTCCACAAGACATCAAGCTTCTTGTGGGGTGTCGGGCCCGCTCTTGAAAAACGCAATATCTCAGGTTCAATTCAAATCTTGCACCGTTCTCAACAAAACCGCAGAAACCGGGTTTCTCAATCAAAATCTCAGCCCGCAGCTAAGCTTTCACTGCTGCAAAGTTAATTGCCATTCTTCGGCTTTGGGATTCCAAGCGGGCGAGGCTGTCTCCCCGGCGACGTAAGGCCCCCAGTAGCGGCGGGAACCATCCTGAGCAAAAACCACCAGAATGTCTCCCTGTTTGACTTTTAACTTGCCCTCCGGCAGCGATAGCATCAGTCCCTTACCACCACCTTCCCCCGGCGCAAAATCCCAGTGGGCCGGTTTTCCGTAGGATTTCTCGGTTTGCCGTTTCGACAGCAAGGCCACTCGCACTGGGTGTTCGCTGCGGTTGCTGACTCGCAAACTGCCGGCAGCTTTGCCATTGACAGGGATTGAGGAATTGCTTTCTTCCTCTGCTTCTGGGGGTAACTCGGGTTTGGGCTTGCTAGCGGTGTCTGCGGCACCTGTCGCGACTCTCGAAACCGGGGGTGTTGGGGGGAGTGCGGTGGCTGCTGAGGGCAAATCGCTCGATCGATTTGCACCGTTGGAGATGGTGATTTCAAAACGTCCGAGAAACATTCCTGTAAATAGAACGATCGCCATTCCAATTAATATCTGGTAATTTTGAAGTTTCATAAATTTTATGCTTAAAGGATAGACTGCACCCCTGCAATTAGTCCTACCAATCTTGAATGTAGAATCCGGGGCTACTGTGCCACAAGATACAGCTACACTTAATTACTTGACGGTTCGGGGCTATAAAGCTCCAGATCGCTCAATACCATTTTAGATGTTAAATTTGAGACTTGACATTGCCGGATACTGATCCGGTAAGGATTTGGGGTTGTTCGCGATCGGCATTTTTTAACCCCGCTCAAAAACAGCTACAAGCCCCGATACTCTTGAGGATCTAGCCAAAAACTTGAGACTCCTGTTCAATCTCCCAGCAGATTCAATCCTGCAAGTAAATCTAAAATCTAAAATCTAAAATCTAAAATCGACTGACTCATCCGCATAACTTTTAACTTTTATGCAGAATACCCGAATTAACAGATTGATTGATGTTCTGGGCGAGCAATTTGCACGCTGGGCTAGCAATCCTTGGCGGCGGATTTCGCTGCTGGTAATTAGCCTGCTGTTCGGCAATTTTTTGGGAACTGCTCTTTCGACGATCGCCGGACAAGCCGCTAATTGGGATATTATCGTAGCCGGGATGTTGGTGTTGTTCGCCGAGTTGGCGAACCGACTGGTTTACAGCAGCAGGCGGCTGGTGGCTGGTGCTTTGTGGGTGGAAATGCTCAATGCTCTAAAAATTGGCGTGACTTACAATTTATTTGTAGAAGCTTTCAAACTTGGCTCTTAAAAAATGGTAAAATATTTGTCGCTTGCAGATATTATTTGCCTAAAACTAGCCTCCCCTTAGAAAGTTTTGATACAAGTTTAAAAAAATAATTCCAGTCCGCGCGGCCTCCCAACTCATACAGAATTTTTGAATTAGACCTCTTGCACAATAGCTAGGAACGGGCAAGATGCCCGTTCCACAATTTTTTTTTCTGTGGAATGGGCATCTTGCCCGTTCCAAAATGTGATTAAAACGACTTTTGTAAGATATCTATTATTAAATCATATCGTGTCTGATCGATTAATCGCAGTAAAATTAGTTCGTAGTGCGGACTGAAGTCCGCAGCGTGAAAGCGGACTGAAGTCCGCACTACAAACAGTAAAATTAGTTCGTAGTGCGGACTGAAGTCCGCAGCGTTAGAGCGGACTGAAGTCCGCACTACAAACCATTTTTGTTATGGTAATCGACTCGATATAATATCATCCCATTATCCAATCCTAAAATCTACAATGGTTGGCTCGACTTTAACGCCTGTTGAAATTTTACACCGCTGGCGATCGGGCGATCGCCCGATCGCTCCCGATTTCGATCGCCTCGCCTGTTGGGAACTTGCCGACGATCTGCGATCGCGCGCTTTTAACATTACTCCTGACAACGCAGCCGATGTTGTCCGCCACAAAACCGATTTATTCCTGTCTGTACTCGATCGACTGCATACTTTCCCCGTCAAGTCAAGTGTTTTTCTAGAAAGTTTGTGGAATCTGTGGCTGCCACTGGCGATGCAATTATCGACTGAAAAACAAAGTTTAAACCGGACTTTAATTCAAGGAATTTTAGGAGTCCAAGGAACGGGAAAAACTACTTTATGCCAAGTTTTGAGGCTGATGCTGGGAAAATTGGGATATTCCACAGTCAGCCTTTCTTTAGACGATCTTTACAAGACTTATGCCGATCGCCAAAATCTCCAACAAGCTGACCCGCGTTTAATTTGGCGCGGCCCCCCCGGCACTCACGATATTGACTTGGGAATCTCCGTTTTAGACCAGTTGCGCGCTTCTCACACGGGGGAATTAGCAGCATTTGACAGTCAAAAAATAGAAATTCCCCGGTTTGAAAAATCAGCCTGGGGAGGTGCGGGCGATCGAAGTCAATCAGAACTTATTTCCGGTGCGGATATTGTACTGTTTGAAGGTTGGTTTGTCGGCGTAAATCCAGTCGCCGATCGCAAATTGAACGAGTTTTTGGCGGCGGCGCCGTTTCCGATTTCCACAGAGGGCGACTGTCAGTTTGCGCGCGATATGAATGCGAAGCTGCACGACTATTTGCCACTGTGGAACCGATTAGATCGGTTGATGGTTTTGTATCCCCGAGATTATCGCCTTTCTCAAGTGTGGCGCAATCAGGCGGAACGGGAAATGATGGCTGCGGGGAAGTCGGGAATGTCAGAGTCGGAAATTAATCGGTTTGTGGAATATTTCTGGAAAGCACTGCATCCTGACTTATATATTCAGTCGATGCTTGAGGGCGATGGCGTGGATTTGGTGGTGGAAATTTTGCCCGATCGCGCGATCGGCAAGATTTGTCGTGCGATCGACTTGATACATTAGCAATACCAATTTTAAACAAATTAGGTACGTAGTTGCGCTTCAGCGCTCTTTCCTGATATTAGCAAAGAGCGCTGAAGCGCAACTACGTACCTTAGAGGGCTAAATTTAAGTCTCGATTCTAAATTAACTGCCGGGAGTACCCATTTCGATCGCCTTTTGCACCAAATCGTCCGTAACATTGCCCGGTGCACCTGTGCGGTTAACTTCCTTAGCCATCGCTAAAAAATCATCGGGATTTCCCTGTGCATCCGCCGGCATTGGGATTTCTTTAGCAGCGGGAATCTCAAACTTAGGCGCAGTTGCAGCAGCGGCAGCTTCGGCGCCGGCACTCGTGCGATCGATATCGCTAACGCTGAATTCTTTTGAAGCTTCGTAGTCGGCTGATACATTAACCTCAGGCAACTTTTGTTCTCCAGCTTCTACGCTTTCAGTTATCTGTTGAGCATCAAATGTTTGAGTGTTATCTAATTCTGTATTCACTTGAGGATTAACTTCAGACATAGCCGACTCCTTGTTACTTTTATTTAACAATTCAATATAATTATTGTCGCTAAAATTCCTATTATTTTCATCTTCCCGCAGATGTATTGTTGGCTTCTATCTCAAGGATGATTTATTTTAAGACGTTGGCTCAGCATTACACCAGTTTCCGAAAACAAGACAACTCTCTGCAAGCTCAAAACCCTTATGAAATAAGTCATTTCAAAATCTAAAATCTAAAATCTAAAATCTAAAATCGCATTACCTCTCGGGGATGGTGACTTGTACCTACAAATGTTGATATTTATATATTCTGGAAGCATTTTTAAGGAATTTTAACTTATGAACTCACCCGCCGCGACCAATACTCACGCTCTCTCAGACGATACTCAAAACATGGTTGATAAAATAAACGGTTTGGGTACAGATGAAAAACTGGCACTGCTCTACTTTATTTATGAAAAAATGGGAGACTCAATTACACCAGCCGCTCCCACTGCTGCGGAACCAGAGTTAGCTCCCATGTTGCTAAATGATTTTTACAACCTTTCCCACGACCAACAACTGAATATAATGCGAGGTATTGTCAACGGTGACGACACGCCTTATTCTCGCGCTTACGGAGCTTTAACTGCTAACAATCAGTTGCTGGTTTGGTATGCTTGGGCTATTGATATGGGGGATAAAATTGTCGATATCCCCGAAGGATATGAGGCAACTGAGGCTGTGAATGGCGTGTTAGATCAAATTGAAGGTCTGGAGTTTGAACAGCAAATTTCGGTGCTGCGCGATGTAGCTAATAATATGGGCTACACCGATGTTAAACCAATTGCTACTCAGGCTCAAGTTGGGAAAACTTCTAGTCTTTAGATCGGACTTTGCTAAAGCCCTCACTATAAAATTGATTGCAGGTTCGTAGTGAGGACTTCAGTCCTTTCCATTCCTAAGCGGTAAGGTGCACACCCTACTGATATCAATTCCGGTTACACCGGAATTGCAGAGGAGACGGCAGTGCCGTTTCCCCACAATTAATAGCGGTAGGGAAACGGCACTGCCGTCTCCTCATTTCGGCTACTAATAATTCCGATGCTACCGGATTCGATAATTCGATATTCGATATTCGATATGACCTTCGTTAAATCTGTTACATCCGTTCCAAAATCGGTTGCCGAACTTGCTTCTGCTATCAATATCAAAAATGTTTGCAGTCAGGAATTGACTTTTTGGGGTTAATTTTTCGCGGGATTTCGATCGCAAATCTCGAACCTTTTTCTAGTTGACTTTCGACCGTAATTGTGCTGTTCATTATCTTGACTAACGAGGCACTAATCGCTAGTCCTAAACCAGTGCCTGGATATGGGCGGGTTGTGCTTTGGTCGGCTTGATGGAATTTGTCGAAAATGTGGGGCAGATCTGTTTCGGAAATGCCGATTCCTGTATCCCGAACGGTGATAATTAGCCGATCGCCCTCTAATTCCCCTACCTCAATGTAAATGCAGCCCTGATGAGTGAATTTAACCGCGTTGGAAATCAGATTCACCAAAACTTGCCGCAGCCGCAACTTGTCATTAACGATACACCGATCCTGCAAGCCCACGCAGACGGACATTGCCACATTCTTTTCGGTAGCTTGATTTCCGAATTCCAGAGCCACATCCATTACTAAATGCGCTAAATCAAATTCTTCAATTTCTAATTCGGTGCGACCGCTCTCGATTTTGGAGAGGTCGAGGATATCGTCGAGCAGGACTAGCAGGTTTTTGCCGTTATTTAAAATTCGCCCCACCATATCTATTTGCTGCGCGCTCAGCAGTTGTTTGTGCTGGCGCAGCAGCAATTGGGAAAAGCCGATAATCGCATTCATGGGAGTTAGCAATTCGTGGGACATGGTGGCCAAAAATTGCGATTTTAACTTTGCTGCTTCTAGCAGTTGCAATTTTTGCTGTTGAATGCGCCGCCCCTGATTTTCCAGTTCTTCCTGTTGGCGAATTAGCAGCTCGTTTTGCAAGTCTAAAAGTTGTTCCTGCTTTTTTAATTTTTCGATCGCCCGCGTGCTGTTAATCGCGATCGCAGCTTGTCTTCCCATCACCGCCAGCAGTTGCACAGATCCGCTGTCAATAGCCGTCCTGTCTTGGACATTACCGATCGCCAAAACGCCCAAACGCCCGGTTTCCCGCGACTCGATCGCCGCAGCACAGGCCGCCGCCGGCACTCCTGGGCC